>JAEFBC010000037.1 GCA_016292155.1 Saccharofermentans sp.
ACGATACTCAGGGTCTGCATAAGGTACCGGTGAAGGTGTACCGAAGTTCTGATTCATCATCTCGAGCTTGTTTACGAAGTAAACTCTCTGCTGCTGCTGAATCTCTCCGCCCATCTTCATACGGTTCCAGATGTCACCGATGGACTGCTTTACATTCTCACCGAAGTTCTTGTTAGCGAGAATTGAAGGTGCTGTGGATGTATCCCACTTGTAAGCGCCTGCGTCAGATACTACATCTACGATCTCTCCGTTGTTAACGAGGAGACAGAAGCAGCCCTCAGGTACGTTGATGATGGATCCGTTGGAGATAACTTCGGAATTACCCTTGTTTCTGCCTCTCTCCATCTTATTAGCGCCCTTCTTTACAAGGATATCCTGACCTAAAGAGTCCTGTGTAAAGAACTCAAGATACTGATCCTGAACCTGGCTGCTGATAGAATCAAAAGTTGTTCCTGCAACATTCTTGATTAAGCTAATCAATCCCATATTAATATTCCTCCTAGGTACTTGGTCGAAATTGCTCCGCCAAGAAAAATAATATCATTTTCTTAACAAAACAACAATAATATTTAACACGATTTAGTACGCGTAGTGGATTCTCCTGCTCATCCTGAAAAGCTCTTTATTTGCAAGCATTCCCTCAGGAATCTCCACGCCTTCCATGACGCAGTTGGCAACCAGGGGCACGCCCGTGATCTTAGACGCTTCCAAAATCTTGGTTTCGCCCTCTTTGACCATCTCAGCGGTGGTCTCTTCGAGAAGGTTGGTGTTATTGATATATCCATCGATCTTAAAGCCCGCCGCAGCAGACAGTTCAGATGTCATAATCGCGATCTGCTCAGCGTCCGAAGTGAACGGTCTTAAACTGTTTACCGCCATGTAGATGACCGCGTCGGTGTTTTCGATCCTGTGCTTAAGAGAGCCAAGGACCAGAGCTCCCATATCCTCTCCGCCGATATCGAAGATTCCCTGATAGGACTCGTCATCGAAGATAACATACATATCAGGCGGTAAAACGGGCGCATCAACGTTGGAACCTGCATAAAGCGGTGTAACGAGCCTTATCCCCGCATCTTCGAGATCCTTCGCGCAGTCAGAAGATCTGTAGAAAGGATTGACGATATCGAGATCTGCGATAAGGAGCTTTTTGTCCGGCAAAGCTTTTCGCTGTGCAAGAGACATGTTGACGGCAATCTCGGATTTACCGCTGCCGTATGCGCCGATGATTATTGTTAAACGATGATCAAGATAAAACATTAGAACAAATTCTTCTTTCTGAAAATTAGATATCCCCAGCCGCCTATAACTACTATCCAGGCAAGTGACTTGCCGAGATATATCAGGTTAAGCTTGCTAAAGGACATATGCATAGAATCCACACGCTTGAAATTATCAACAGTCATATAGTATTTATACAAAGCTTCACTGGGATCAGGGATCTCGTATGTCTCAGGATCAGCCTCAGGATCGAGCTCTATTTCCGTGAAAACCTTCGTATGATACCAGATGTCAAATTGAGACTCGTCTTTGTAGAAGATATTCTGAGCATAATTCAGTTCCTTAGGATATTCTGAAACGCCTCCGATAAGGCTTGTGGCACCTCCAGCGCCATAATCGGATTCAAAACCTATGGGAGTAATGAGATATGCCGGATAGAATACCTGCCAGCCGAAGGTTAAAAGCTTGTTCTTTCCGAATGCCGCCTCATAATCCTTGACGGTCTTCTCATCGATCATCTCGTCTCTAACCATCAGTTCATACTTGGTATTTCTGATATTGATATAGTCCTGAACGGCCTGCGGAGGTGTGCTGTAAAGTCCGAAAACAGATGCTGCAATATTGGAAACATATGCGATCAGGATACAGAGGATCACAGGAGCGGCACGCTTTCTGAAAATAGCAGACAATGCCGTGAAAGTAACGCTCATAACAAGGAATACGACAATGGCAACGCCTAATCTGGCGAGCATCTCGCCGTGATTAGTATCCACACCTATGCCCGTGATAGTAAGTCCCAAGAATGCCGAGAGAATATAGATCAAGGACAAAACAACATGTGCACACATCTGGGTGATCACATAAGAGAAATAGATCGCAGCTCTGGAATGTCCGGCGATTATCTTATTTCTCACTATACCGTCCGTATAATCTCTTCCGACATGAAGGCACGTAAATAGTGCAACAAATGTAGGAAGCGACGTCATGAATGCCACGGAAATGATCCAGGTATAATAGAGCCTCTGATCCTGTGTAACACTTAAAGGAACAAATTGGATCTCATCAGAGAACAGATCGAGAGTTAGAATCAGACGGTATAATCCCGCTGTGATCACCGGCCATATAAAGCTGATCGCAGCGATGATCCAGAAAAAGATGCTCTTGGAGATTCGTCTGAATTCAAAAGCTAATAATTTAAGCATTTGACTCACCTCCTACGAGCTTAACAAAATATGTCTCAAGGTCTGTTTCCCTTGTAACGACTCGTGCAATGTTGACTCCCGCTTCACTTGCGGCTGTTACAATGTTCGTGAGGTTATAGTAACCCTTTGCGGTAACGACACGGCTCTCGGGATCAAATGTTGCTTTAAGGCCCTTGGCATTTAATACCGGGATCAGCTGTTCGGGAGTTCCTGTATAGAACTCGGTAACGAGGCCGCCAACATTTTCCAGTTCTTCTGCCTTGATTTCCTTTATTACCTTTCCTGCTTCAATGAAAGCAAAATCAGTAGCGAGCTTTGAGAGTTCGGAAAGTATATGGCTCGAAATGATTATCGTAATGCCCTTCTCTTTATTGAGCTTGATAAGAAGGTCACGGATCTGGATAATGCCCTGCGGATCAAGGCCGTTGATCGGCTCATCTAAGATAAGCACTTCCGGATTGCCGCACATTGCCATGGCGATTCCCAGACGCTGTCTCATACCCAAAGAGAACTTCCCTGCCCTCTTGCTGCCGGTATTACCGAGTCCTACAAATCTCAGATTCTCATCAAGGGACCCGTCGATCTTAAGGCCTAAGTTAATGTATTGGAAGATAAGATTATCTTTTGCTGAATAGTTCGAATAGATCGAAGGAAGCTCAACAAGAGCACCTACATTGCCTAATTTCTTATTGTCAAAACCGTATTCGACGGTTCCTTTGGTTGGACTTTGAAGACCTGAGATAATTCTCATTATCGTGGTCTTCCCGGCGCCGTTCCTGCCTACGAGTCCGTAAATAGAACCTCTCGGAACAGTAAAGCTCATTGATTCAAGAGCACGGAATTTCCCATAGTCTTTTGATATGTCATTAATTTTGATAATAAAATCACCGTTCTCAGACACGAGCTGTATCTCCTTATTCTCCAGATTATTCAGGAACCTTACGGCTCCCAAACGCTCCCATTATATCAGAATAAGAACGGCACTAATCTTAAAAAAGGCTTAAAACTTAGTGAGTTTTGAGGCACGTTCGCCGATAAGCACTGCCACAACCATCTTCACGATATCGGGAATAATGAAAGGTATAACGCACCATCCCATAACGGTTGCAAGGCCTACCGGACCTGTCTGTGCCGCATATACGGTCATGAACCAGATAACGCCTACTATATACATAATGACTTCGAAAATCAGGAATGCCAGCATTCCAAAGATCCAGGTCTTAACAGGTGTTTTCATGAGCTTCTTCAAGATAAGCTTTTCGAGCAGCCAGTAGACCAGAGCGGAGATAAGGAATCCGACAAGGAATCCGCCCGTAGGGCCTGCAAAAGAAGCTATACCGCCTTTAAAGCCTGCGAAAACCGGTACTCCTACAGCTCCAAGCGCCAGATAAACGAGGATCGCGATCGTCCCTCTTCTTCCGCCTGTTGTAAGCATTACAGCAAGAATACCCAGTGTCTGCAGAGTGAACGGTACCGGTCCCAAGGGGATACTGATCCATGAGCATACGGTGATAAGAGCTGCCGATATGGAAATGAGGACCATATCATAGATAAATGCTCTGTTCTTGGTGGTCTTATTCTTGTTGTTGCTTGATTTTACGCCTGTTTCCGACATTGTAAACCTCTTTGCGATTTTAGTTGACAATCGGAAGTCTACTCTTCTTATCCGGTAATATCAAGCGCTAAATTAAAACTGATATTTAGGCCAGATACCCATCTTATCGTGGGTATGCTCAGGAAGCTGGTAAAGGTCATGACCGGGATAGTCATTACCCTCAACGATTACTGGACCGTCAGGCGTAAGGCAGACGTCCCAGCCGATAAAACCGACCTGCGGAACTACCATTGCAGCCTTGGTGCACATCTCGATCACCTGATCCCACATAGGGAAAACGAATCCCTTAAATACGGCACCAGTCATGGGGTGCTTCTCGTAAAGGACCTTGGTCTTGTCTATAGGGAAATCGGTGATCTCACCTGTCTTCTCATCAACAGGCGCGGTCATACCGCCGTTATTAAAATTATCTACGCTGTGGCCGTAATTGCCGAATCTGCAGCAGGCACTGGCCACATGGACCTTTCCTTCCCTCTGGATAGTTACGATCCTGATGGTATTTATGGCATAAGGATATATAGCGCTTACCGCAGGGTGCTGTACGATTGCCTCTTCAAAGAAATGCGGACGCTCCTGATTTACAAGGCGCTCATAGATATCTTCGGCCTTTTCTGCTTTGCAGTCGATCTTTTCGACAGTTTTACCGCAGGAACCAAGATCAGCCTTGGCAAACAGGATATCGTGGCTGTTTATGAAATCCAGACACTCCTGCTTATTGTCTTTTCTGATCTCAAGCCACTTACGGCCCAGGAATTCGCCGAAGCGCTTATTAAATTCGATCTTGTTATCGATCAGATCCGTATAAGCCGGATCGTTATATCTTTTTACGAGATCGTAGTTGCGGCCTCTGGTGATATATGTGTCGCGCTCTTTATCGTTGAGGTTGTACATCTCATAGAGCCAGTAATCCATATATCCTGCGCCGAACTTCCTGCCGCAGTGGATCATGTCGAAAAATATCCACACGCGGGACTTGCCCGACTTCTCGTGGATATCCTTTATCTTGGCGTTCATCGCCTTATAGTCCATGCGCGTAACGCGCCTTATCAGATACTTTATGTTTGGCATAGGGAAATTATAATACAATAACCGTATTTTTGTTATAGTCGCAAAATATACCCAAATTCCTATCAAGTTTGTTATAATTTCGGACGAATATAAAATAAGTAACCGAATGTTACATCATCCTTGAGGAGGATAAAACAATGGCAATCAGAATAGGTATTTTAGGTTACGGCAACCTCGCAAAGGGCGTTGAGCTCTCCATCCGTCAGAATCCTGACATGGAGCTTAAAGTGGTCTTCACAAGAAGAGACCCTTCCACAGTTAAGACTCTTACACCCGGCGTAGAAGTAGCTAATTCAAATGACGCTGCAAACTATAAGGACAAGATCGATGTTCTCGTCATCTGCGGCGGTTCAGCAACAGACCTGCCCACACAGACTCCCGCATACGCTTCAATGTTCAATGTAATCGACAGCTTTGATACACATGCAAAGATCCCTGAACATTTCGCTAACGTTGACAAGGCTGCTTCTGAAAGCAATCACACAGCTCTTATCTCCGGCGGCTGGGATCCCGGTATGTTCTCCATCAACCGTCTTTACGGCAGCTGCATCCTTCCCGAGGGCAAGGATTACACATTCTGGGGCAAGGGCGTATCTCAGGGTCACTCCGATGCTATCAGAAGAGTTCCCGGCGTAAAGAACGGCAAGCAGTACACGATTCCCGTAGAAGCTGCACTTGAGGCAGTAAGATCCGGCGCTGAGCCTGAGCTCACAACACGCCAGAAGCACTTAAGAGAGTGCTTCGTAGTAGCTGAAGAAGGCGCTGACCTCTCTCTCATCGAGAAGACGATCAAGGAAATGCCCAACTACTTTGCAGATTACGATACAACAGTACACTTCATCTCCGAAGAAGAATTCGTAAGAGACCACTCCAGGATCAACCACGGCGGCTTCGTATTCCGCACAGGCAAGACAGGCGTTAACGGCGAGAACAAGCACGTTATCGAGTATTCATTAAAGCTCGATTCCAACCCTGAGTTCACAGGTTCAGTCCTCACAGCTTATGCAAGAGCCATCTACCGTCTCTCACAGAAGGGCGACTTCGGCTGCAAGACTGTTTTCGACATCGCTCCTGCACTCCTCTCACCTCTTTCCGGCGAGGAATTAAGAGCTCACCTGCTGTAATCTATATTTTCAGGCTTTTTACGACCTGCATAGCGCTTGATGCGGTGTGCAGGTTTTATTTTGCAGGCTTTATCAGCATATTGCATTTTGCTATTATTGGCTTATGTCAGATAACAAAAACAGCAAAAGTTCCAATAAGACCACGATTGCATTATCAGTCGTCTTTGCTTTGCTTGTGCTGGTTTTCCTGGGTATTCTCTTTTATCCGAAAATAAAACTTAAGCTGGCACTTCAAAAGAACTACCCGTTATACGGCGGCATGACAGACGAACTTCAGGACAGCACACTTTATAAAGATCTTCAGAGCGGAAGATCCGTATGCTTTCTTGGTGACAGCATAACAGCCGGGCTTACCACCAACGGTGTTCCGTGGTATCAGCCCCTGACTCCCTATATCAAAGGGAAAGTATCCAATTACTCAACAAGCGGCTGGCAGGTCAAAGACCTGACTGACCACATCACGGATATCCCGGTGGCAGACATTTATATTATCGCGATAGGCATCAACGATATCCTTTTCGAAAACACGGCAAACGCTTCGGTCACTTCTGAAGATTTCTCAAACAACACCGGCAGGCTTGCCACCCTTATCAGCAGCAGATCGGACGGTGCGAAGATCTACTTCGTCTCCCCGTGGTCATTCTGCAACCTCGATGAAAGCTATTTCATCCGCGGCGAGGAATATCGAAAGGCCATGGAATCTTATTGCGGGAACTCTGACTGCATCTACATCGATGCAGACCGGGTCATCTCATCAGTTTTAAACAAGGAAGGAACCGGAAAATACATGTACAATGAGTTCCACCCCAACGCTCCCGACGGCATTGGCCTTTTCAGTTATGCGGTACTGAAGGCCGCGCACGACCAGGGAATCTGAAAACAACGACGTAAACACCAAAAGAAAAAGGTTGCCACATATGACGTGACAACCTTTGTTAATCAGATTATAAATCAGATCAGACCTTGATCTCCATGATCCAGCCCTCAGGTGCTTCAACAGTACCCATCTGGATGCCTGTGAGTGTCTCTCTGAGCTTTGTCATGACAGGACCCATCTCCTCCATGCCGGAAGCGAACTTGAATTCCTTGCCGTG
>JAEFBC010000210.1 GCA_016292155.1 Saccharofermentans sp.
CTGCGCTCAGATGGTCGGCTTCGCTGTCGCATCTTACAGAGAGAATAAGTGGGGCGGACTTGTTTCGCAGGGCCTCGGCACATCAATGCTCCAGATGCCTAACATCGTAACCCACCCTCAGATCTGGATCCCTGCAACTCTCGCTTCCGCGATCACAGGCCCTATGGCTACAATGATCTTTAAGCTCGAGTGCAACGGCGTTGCAGCAGGTATGGGCACATGCGGTCTCGTAGGTCCTATCGGTTGCTTCTCCGCAATGTCTGAGTCCGGCACACTTTCCGGATTTGCATGGCTCGGCATGTTCTGCATCTGCATTTTCACACCTGCAGTGCTTTCATTGCTCTTCAGCGAGATCATGAGAAAGCTCGGCTGGATCAAGGAAGGCTACATGAAGCTCCAAGGCTGATTTTCCGCATATTTGCGGGCTTTCAGGCCTAAAATTGCTTTGAGAATCGAATTGTTGATTTGGTATATTTTCGCCTTGGGTTTGCCAAAAAGATAAGGGCAATTTGACATCATTGGAATTTGAGGAAATCGAATATAATGCATACAAGGGAACTTGAATAGGAACCCTTTCGACATTTAAGTTAGTTTTAAATGTTTTTTGTTTCTCATAGACGCGGCTTCCGGCAAGGGGGCCGCGTTTGCATTTTCAAATTTTCCATTCTGTGGTAAAAGTAGCATAGAACAACTACCGAATTTATAGGTTTTATGTGCGCGAAAAGGAGGGCTGATTATGCCACCCGGAGGAAGAATGGGCGGCCCGATGGGCGGGCAGTACCTGACAGAAGAAGAGAAGAAGAACCAGCCAAAGGTCACGCCTGAATTATTAAAGCGCGTATTCTCTTACCTTAAGCCCTACACGAAGCAGCTGATCTTAGTGCTCATCTGCATAATCGTATCGTCGTTTTTCTCGCTCCTGCCTTCGATCCTGACGGGCAAGATCTTAGATGACGGTCTCCTCAAAAAAGACTTCAAAGCACTTCTTTTCTACATCGTTCTCTCGCTTGCAGTGACGCTCATCGCAAGCCTTATTGGTGTCGCTGAGACATACATAAATACTTGGATCGCGCAGCACATTACGTTTGACATGAGAAACCAGATGTATTCGCACCTGCAGAGGATGAGCCAGAAGTTCTTTACAAGCAATAACCAGGGCGACATCATCACCAGGATGACGAGCGATATCGACGGCGTGAAGTCAGTTATTACAAGCACTTTCAGCAGCATTCTGTCGAATTCAATTACGCTCATAATCGCCATGATAGCAATGTTCCAGAAGAACTGGATCTTAGCGCTTGTGGGCATCGTTATCGTGCCGATCTTTACAGTCCCGACGAGAAAAGCAGGCAAGCAGAGATGGAAGCTTACCAATGAGTCACAGCAGGTAAATGACGAGGTCAACGGCATCCTTAATGAGACTCTGTCTGTAAGCGGACAGCTCCTAGTAAAGCTCTTCGGCAAAGAGAAATATGAATACGACAGATACGAGAAAGCCAACCGCAAGATGATCGGCCTTAACATCAAGGAGAGCATGGCAGGCCGCTGGTTCAGAGTCGTTCTTACGACCTTTACGAGCGTCGGCCCTATGCTGATCTACCTCGCAGGCGGTATCCTCATGATGAAGTATAATTCGGACCTTACGATCGGTGACATCACGGTCCTCGTATCGCTCCTTGGAAGGATGTACATGCCGGTCAACAGCCTCCTTAATATCCAGGTCGAGTGGATCAGGTCGATGGCCCTGTTCAAGCGTATCTTCGACTACTTTGACATTCCTGTTGATATCAAGAATGCTGAAGATGCAGTAACACCTGAGACGGTTACGGGAGATGTTGTTTTCGAGCACGTGGAATTCTCTTACGATGAGTCCAAGAAGATCTTGAAGGACATCAATTTTACGCTGAATGCCGGCAAGAGCATCGCGATCGTCGGACCTTCGGGTTCCGGCAAGAGCACCATCGTAAACCTCATTCCGAGGCTCTACGATGTCGATGCGGGAAGCGTTACTTTCGATGGCATCGACGTGCGCAAATTAGACCTGACCTTCTTAAGAAACCAGGTCGGCGTCGTATCGCAGGAGACTTATCTGTTCAATGGTACGATCAGGGAGAACCTTCTTTACGCCAAGCCTGATGCGACTGAAGAGGACATGGTTGATGCATTGAAGAAGGCTAACATTTGGGACTTCGTCGAGAAGCAGGAGAAGGGCCTTGATACTGAAGTCGGTAACCGCGGCTTAAAGCTCTCGGGCGGTGAGAAGCAGCGTATTTCCATCGCGCGAATCATCCTGAAGGACCCTACGATCTTTATTTTCGACGAGGCTACATCGGCGCTCGATTCGATCTCCGAGAAGAAGATCCAGGATGCGATCGATCCGATCATAAAGAGCAAGACGAGTATCCTCATCGCGCACAGATTGTCGACGATCCTTGCTGCTGACGAGATTCTGGTCGTCAAGGACGGCACGATCGCCGAGCGCGGCAGCCACAAGGAGCTCCTTAACAAGGAAGGAGTCTACCGTGAGCTTTACGAGACCCAGTTCTCGAAAGCGCTCATGGAGGAAGATACTGTCTCAGAGCTCGAAAAATACATCTGGGGCGTCCAGCCCGGTGACGAGCCTCACGAGGACGAGTAAGCGTTGAGCAGCCGCCTGGCGGTCATCCGGCATCTCGAAACTATGCAAAATCCCTAATGGAAATTTACCAAGAGCCCCCGATTCGTACAAATGACGAGGGGGCTCTTTAATTCAAAAGTCAAAAATATAGTATAATTTCTTCTTGGGTAACCCCCAGAAAGAAAATGAGGATAGATACATAAAATGACTAAACCATATTCGGCAACAGCTGAACAGATAGCTAAAGAAATTGATACAGACCTGGTCAAAGGTCTTACTTCGGACGAGGCATCCTTAAGATATGCCAAGAATGGTCCGAATTCTCTTGGTGAAGAGAAGAAGGTTCCGCTCTGGAAAAGATTCCTGCAGCAGTTCGCAGACGCGATGGTAATCATCCTTATCGCAGCAGCTGCACTCTCTGCATACATGGCTTTTAAGAGCGGCGGCGGATTCGAAGAGTGGATCGACGTTATCGTCATCCTTGC
>JAEFBC010000211.1 GCA_016292155.1 Saccharofermentans sp.
ACCGTGAAGATCAGCATTAAAAGCGGGATGAGTTTTCTGGCGGGTTTCCTGGACACCGGAGCGGCTCCTTTTCGAGTGGTTATTAGTCCATTATATAAAACTTTCCGGATATTGTAGGGAAGAGATCAAATTGATGTGCGGCTGATCCACTCAGTATAGTTGATCAGCGTTCCGTAAACAGCAGTGTTGATCTTCGCCGCCAGATACCGCGTATCAAGCGGCTGATCCTCAGTGTTATAGGTGAAGAAAACATCCTGATCTATGAGCAAGCCCGCATCCGCGAAAGTGCTGCACTTGAGCTTGATATCGCGATTATAACTAGCATAATTCATCAGCCCGAAATGCTCATGGAACTTGCATGTATCAAGCTCCGTAATATACAGCACAAAATCCGGAAACTGCGGCTTCTTCACGCCCGGGAATCTCACCTCCGGCTCATACTTAAACGGTATGCCCATCTCAGTGTAAAACATCGCTATTTCCTTTTCAGCCGCCGACCTGTACTGAATCCCGTTAAACGGATGAAGCATCGGCTTCGGATACATCGTGTTTGCATCGTTTTTAAAGGCGTCAAAATACTCCTTGTTCAAAATAACATGCCTGTTATAATCCGCCCTTAACCGCTTCACCACTTTTGGAGGATCGTACTCCGGCGGCGGCATCCTGTAATAGCAGTTCCAGATAGCCTCATAGACTTCCAGCTGCCGCTCCAACTTTTCGCGCTCGACTGCAGCTGCATACATCGCCTGACCGCGTTCTGAATTCAGGTTATACCTGTGTTCGGAACTGATCATCCGGACCGTTTGTATTCCTCGCACACTATGCGTGTGCATGTTGTATTTCGGCAACTGCGACAGCCGCTTTCTGCAGTAGTTTATCTTGAGAGCCAACAGCTCTTTTGGGATGTATTTATCTGTATATTCCATACCCTGATTCTAGAAGATCTTAGTGCAGTTTCAACCGACAAAACCCGACAAAACTCGACAAAATACGACAAGGGTAAAACCTGCAAAAACCGTCTTCTGACGGTAAAGAAGAAATAAGTAATAATCTATTATAGGCGGCGGTTTTTTGGCGGAAATTTTTTGCATAGCTAACGGGAATTTCTGGTGGGACAGCTTGATTTGCTCTGTTTCCGAAAATCGATACGTTTAGCGGCAATTTCGTATCGAAAAACTGCAACAAGGGGCCGTGTTTCCAAAATTCGATACATTTTGAGCAAAAAGCGTATGCTTTTTTGGAAACAGCCGACAGGAGGGGCAGAAAGCGCCCAAAACAGCCGGCAGGTGAAATCCACAAAAAAGGCGCCCCACAAGCAAAGTGAGGCGCCCCGTAGAAGCAGTGAATAAAAGGATCAGCTCTCCTTAAAGTCTTCCCATGTTCTGGAATCTTCCTCAAAGCCCTTAGCAGACTTGAGCTTGACGATGAGCTTTACGATCAGGCCGGAGCAGAGGATCAGGATAACGACGCCCCAACCGAAGACGATGTTGGCCCAAAGCGCGTAGCCGTCAGCAGCGCCGTAGATGCCGCCGCCCTTGAAGAGGTTTACAAGGTTCCAGACAAAGAGACCGATGAGGACAATAGGTGAGATGACCTTGATGGAGGGGATGAACCACCAGAAGGGCATCTTGAACTTGCCTGTGTTGCGGTTGAGCTCGTCAAGGATCTTGCTTGTCTTGAAGAACCAGCCTGCAGCGATCATCTCGAGGATGCCCGTGATGATGAGCGTGTAGCTGTTGATGAAGTAATCGACGATGTCGAGGACCGCAAGGCCTGCGCCTGTTACGTAGATGAGGCTGATGACGCCCTCGACAAGGCAGATGATAAGTGTTGTCTTCTTCTTGTTGAGCTTGAATTTATCGGAGACAGCAGTCGAGATGCCTTCGATGATCGAGAAAAGAGAGTCGATCGCAAGAGTGATCAGGCAGAAGTAGAAGATGAACGCGAAGATCATGTTGAAGACGGGGCTTCCCGAGATCTGGACGATTGCCTGGGGATAGATGATGAATGCTGTTGCGATGCCTGAAGCGGACATGTTGTCGAGCATTCCGACGCCTGCCATTGTCGTGAACATAACGACGCCTGCGAGGATGCTGATGAACATGTCGGAGAAAGAGATGATGACCGTGTCGATTACGATGTTGGAGTCCTTATCGAGGAATGAGCCGTAAGCGAACATGATCGCCATTGATGTCGAGAGTGAATAGAAGACCTGGCCGATAGCGTCTACCCAGAGGTTGGAGTCAGCAAGAGCTGTCCATTCGGGGATGAAGAGCTTTGCGAGGCCGGCCATTGCGCCTGGCATCATAATGCCGCGGATAGCCATGATGAGGAGGCAGATGACAGGGAGGGATACCGTGTATTTAACGACCTTTCCTACTGTTGTCGTGCCGTTCCTGATGCAGAGATAGCACAGGGCCCATGCTGCGATGAGGCAGCCTACAACGGGCCATGAGATCGTTGTAAATCCGGTTGTTGTTCCTGTGGTCTTGATCGTTGTAGCCCAGAGGTTGCTTGCGGCTTCTGTGTCGCCTGACATGCCGAAGAATTTGTAGCTTAAGACGAACATGAGGATGACCCATGCGAAAACTGCGGCGTAGTAGATAGAGATGCCGATACCGTTGGATACAGCGAGCCAGCCGATGCCTTCAGTCTTCTTGTTTAACGCACGCATTGAGCCGGGCGCACCCTGACGGGTATATCTCGCGACAGAGATCTCCATCATGAGGAGCGGAATGCCGATGACGAGCATTGCGATGAGATAAACAAAAAGGAAAGCGCCGCCGCCGTACTTAGCGGCCAAACCCGGAAATCTCCAGGCGTTTCCCAAACCTACGGCAGAACCGATTGCTGCCAGAATAAAAGCGGATCTTGATGTCCATTTTTCGCGCATAAGATAACACCCCCTCGCACAACGATAATAATACTTCACGCCCGCATAACAAGTCAAAGATAAATATTCTGTGATAAAATTCTAGTGATTGGAAAGGGGTAATATTATGAAAAATACTAAGATTGCAGCTTCATTGCTGGCTGTTGCTATGCTCGCGGGCGTTTTCGCGGGCTGCAGCAAGACTTCAGACATCACAGCAGACAAGTTCGTCAAAGCATGCGGAAAGCTGGGCCTTGAAGAATACGAAGACTACCTGGACAGCATGCCCGGATTGTCTGACGCGGAAGACGGCTGCTACATGGTGGCCGATGATGAGGATACCATTGAGGAACTGATGGAAGAGACATTGAAGCCTTTCCTGATACTCATGGATCTTGATGACGATATCGAAGCTGAGGACATCACGTCCATTTCCGCGGCGGTAAAGGGCACAGGCTTTGAGGACATGAAAGACTACACGAGCCTGGATGAACTTAAGACCAATGGCGCGGCTGCGATCCAGATCACGCTTAAGAAAACGGATTTCGCCGAAGAGATCATTGACGGTGCCGATGACCTGTTAAGCATCGCAGGCATAAGGTCAAAGCACTTCTCGGACAAGGAATATCTTTCCTCAAAGAGTGAAGGCTACATAAGACTGCACGTTGATCTTAAGAGCTTCGCGAAGGCCATGTCCGATAACGATACTGCGGTGAATGAATTCAGGAGTATAGCGGGCATTGATATTGATGATTTCTTTGGAAGTTCCAAAGGCGATATCGCTGCATCGATCGATGTCAAAGGCGGAAATATCTTTATCCTCTTAGGATGCGCCATCAATTCGAAAGCCTCTGTATATGAGGATTTCCTGGCGGCGTTCGGCATCTTAAACGACGCGATGAAGCTCTCTGACAACAAGGCTTTTTATGATGATCTGGCAGATGTTTTCCCGTCACTTTACAAGTATATTCTGAAGGCCAGACAGGGCGGAAGCGGTGTGAATCCCGGCGTTACACAGATGGTCGGCGTATCTCTCCCCACAAAGGATCTCCAGAGATGGAATCAGGAAGGCGCGAAAATGAGGGAAGAACTTGAGGACAAGGGCTACAACGTTGATCTTCAGTTCGCTTCAAATGATGTTCCAACCCAGATATCCCAGATTGAGAACATGATCAATTCAGGCTGCAAGGTCCTGATAGTAGCTGCTATTGAGTCCTCATCCCTCAATGAGGTTCTCGAAAAAGCCCATCAGAAAGGCATTACCGTAATCGCATACGACCGCCTCATCCTCGATACCGAATACGTTGATTATTATGTATCTTTCGATAAATACCAGATAGGAGTCATGCAGGCGGAGTATATCGTCAAGCAGCTCGATCTGGAAAATGCAAATGGCCCGTTCAATATCGAGTTCACGACAGGTGATATCAGCGATATCAACGCAAGCTATTTCTACATTGGTGCCATGGATGTATTAAGGCCTTATATCGAATCCGGCAAGCTCAGGGTGCCCTCAGGCCAGATGAGTTTTGAAGATGTTGTGACAGATGTGTGGTCGACGGATAAAGCTAAGGCCAGGGCGAAAAAGATCATCGCCACATACTATTCCGGAGGAGAACAGATAGATGCATGGCTCTGTTCCAACGACTCCACGGCTCTGGGCGTCGAGATCGCCCTTGAAGCCGGCTATGCCGGAAAATACCCGGTAATCACGGGCCAGGACTGCGATATCACAAATGTGAAGAACATTATAAAAGGCAAGCAGTCCATGTCGGTTTTCAGAGATACCAGGATCCTTGCATCCCAGGCCGTAAAGATGGCTGATCAGATCCTTAAGGGACAGAATGTGGAGTGCACGGATACGGTTACGTATAACAACGGAAAGAAGACGGTTCCCTCATACCTTTGCCTGCCTGTGTTTGCAGATGCAGACAACTACAAGGAGATCCTTATCGGCAGCGGATATTATACGGAGGCCCAGCTCTCATAATCTGTGGAAAATGCAGTAAACCTGCTTTTCGCGGGGGCAAAACAATAGGTATTATTCATATTTTGCAAAACAAGTCAAAATAAAATGATTTGTAGTATAATTCGGGTATTCCCAAAAGGAGGGTATTTTTATGAAGAGAATTAAGGCTATGGCAGTAGTACTTTCAGTTGCTATGCTTGCAGTTGCTTTCGCAGGATGCGCTAAGACAACTACTATTTCCACAGACAAGTTCCAGAAGGTATGCGAGAAGCTTAAGCTCGAGGAATTCGATTTCGACGATGATTCTCCGGAATTAGAGGATGTTGAGGACGGCTTCTATGCTGTTGCTGACAAGGACATGGTCGAGGATAAGGAAAAAGAACTCGAGGGCATGCTCAAGTCCATGAAGCTTGACGGCATCCTTGATACTGATGACGTTGAGTCTTTCGCATTCGCAGTTAAGTGCACAGGTATTGATGACGTCAAGGACGCTATGAAGGATCCTGAAGATATCGCTGACCTCCAGCTCGACGGTGCTCTTGCATTCCAGATGACACTCAGCGATGACGGTTATGCAGAAGACATTATGGACGCTATCGAGGAGCTCCTTGATAACGCAGATATCGACGTTAAGGACCTCACAAAGCAGGAGTATATGGCTTCCAAGAAGGAAGGCTACTTCAGATTCCACATCGACATCGCAAAGCTCTCCAAGATCATCCTTGATAACGATGACATCATGGAACTTCTTGAGACAGCAGCTGACAAGATGGATCTCGACGTTGAAGAACTTCTTGAATCACTTTCCGGTGACGTTGCTTTCACACTCGAAGTAAACGGCAAGAACATCTTCTTCCTCGCAGGCGGCTCACTCAACACAAAGCCCACTGTGATCAACAGCTTCGCAAGCTCATTCGGCGCTTCCATGAACCCCATTAAGGTTCCCATGAACGAGAAGTTCATCGAAGAGAAGCTCGACGATTCACTCGATACGATCCTCAGCAATGTGAAGAATGCTAATATCGATTTCTGATAAACGGATCAATTGAAGATTTTTAAAGGCGCTGTCCCACACGGGGCGGCGCTTTTTTTACACCGGTTTTAAATACTGCGAAAATCAGAACATTGACGGCGGGAACAGTCTCGACAGCGTCCTTAATGCCGTGCCGAAATTCGTCAGATCCATGAGGATGCCTGAGAACAGGAATGACAATATGAGGTAGACCGGCAGGATCGAAGAGAAGATCTTCGAGCGCGCCGTGCGGAGCGGCAGGAGCGTCATTACCGTGCCGGCAACAAATGAGATAAGCGTTACGAGGAGCGTATATAAGATCACGTGCAATGGCGAAAATTCTGTCCGCGACACAATAAAGCAGACGATGGATACGATCGTTGCGGGGAACGTGAATACCGCCACCTGGATAAGTCCGAGATAGATCCTTGCGGCAAGGCCGAAACGCAGATAGATGCGGTTGTCCTGGTCGTTTAAGAACGCGAGAGTGCCGAGGAGCGCTGCCGTGAAGATGAAGAAGCCTGCGAATTTGTAGAGCGGGATCGGTACCTTCTCGGAGCGTGTGAGGGCGTTGTAGACAGAGCCTTCGACGCTCTCCAGTGCAAAGAGGAAATCGTCATCCATGTACTTGCCGAAGATCTCTTTAAGCTTCGGGTCATGGGCGTCGACTTCATAGCCTCTTGCGGCAAATGTATCGCTGATTATCTGGCGCGCAGCGTATGCATAGAAGTTCCTGAAAACTTCTTCGCGCGACAGGAAAACGAAGCTCGATGCCGGTGTGGAGATCTGTCTGATGTCGTAGCGGGAGCCTGATGCAGTAAGATGTTCGGCAAAACCTTTAGGGAAGACATAAGCAGTATTTGCCTTGCCTGATGCGAGGTCCTTATAGATCTCGTCTTCGTCATCCACCTTGTAGAAGTGGAAGATCGAATTCATCGTGCAGATCTCATCTACGATAGCTTCGGTATCTTCTGAGCTGTCTTCATTTAATACCGCTACGGGAATATAGATGGATGTCTCTTTTGCAGGCACGAGAATGACCAGAAGGGCCATGATTATTATGACTCCGCTCATTACGTACATCGCGGGGTTTATGAGGCTGCGCTTGGCAAGGACCGATAATCTGTTTAGGAATAATCTCATAAGAACATCGACCTCATAAAGAATCTGATCAGGTAATAGAACGGGTTAAAGACGGCTGCCTTCTGGAAGAAGACAGGCATAAAATCAATAGGGATCAGGCCGCCGGCAAGATACATTAAGATCGTGCCTGCGCCGAAAGTGATATAGGATACGGCCGTCGGGCTCTTAACAAGATAGCAGAGGCCCGTGCCGAGCAGAGCGATTATGAGCACTGCAGGAAAGACCGTTACAAGCGACAGTAGCTTCATCGAATCGAAGATAAAGCAAAGGCAGATAAACAGCAGCAGGTAGACCAGATAGATCATTGATGCTGCGCACCCTGTCTCGATAAGGAAGATCTTCCATGTCTTTATGCCGGAGAGCTTTGCGCGCGCCCTGAAGATGTCGTTGTTGCCCTTGAAAAAGAACGAGATAACAAAGACCGACATCAGCATGATGTAGAGCGTATAGGACGCTGTGAGACGCTCTCTTACTGCATATTTGGCGACAAGGTCGTTGACGTCGACTTTGTTGTAAAGGGTCTTACGGTTCATTACGTAGGAGAAGCTGTTGTTAGATACTTCGCGTTCGATCTCCCATGCGTCACCATCCGAGAAGCCCATTTCCTTCGCATATTCTCCCGCAGTCAGAATAGATGCCTGCGCGGTTCCGAGAAGGTCGCTCATCGCATAGAGAAGGTCGTTTACGACATGTTCTTCGAATGTGTCGGCGTCGCGGTAGATGACCGTTACCATCTCAGCATCAGGCGTTCCCATGTTCTCGATGAAGCCTTCAGGTACGATGATGCCGGCGATCGCGTCGCCCTCTTCAACGAGGCGGACGACCTTTTTCTCGGTGTTTACCTGCTTGATGTCGATCGTGTGCTTGACGCTGTCCATCTGCTTGACGAGGCCGATTCCGAGCCTTGAGTAAGCTTCGTCGTCAGGCACGTAGCATGCGACCGTGGCGATGCTGTCCGTGCTGTCCTCGAAAAGGAACTCCGACGCATACATAACGAGCGCAAGCATGGCAATGCCGAGTGCCAGGAAATAACACAATACATAAGGAATAAAAAGCAATACTCTTTTTAAGTATGCCTTGATCATCCGAGAGCCTCCGCGGGAGGTGTGCCAGCAGGAAGAAGTGAGGATACGCCGTTCTTGAGAAGATAGATTTTCGAGCAGTGCTTAAACATCTCTTCGCTGTGGCTTGCGATAAAGACAGTGCCGCCCTTGGCCCTGAATGAATCTATGAAGTTGATGATGTCATTTTTTGCAGGGATATCAAGAGCTGCCAGGGGCTCATCCATGAGAAGGATGTCGGGTTTGGACAGGAGCACGGAAGCTATGGCCAGACGCTTTTTCATACCGCCTGACATGCGCTTCACCTTGAGGTCGATGAACTCGTTTACTTTGAGGATCGACAGCTCCGTGTCGGTGAGTTCTTTTAATATCTCAGCCCTGCTTAAAGGAGTCCACATCTTGAGGTTGTCCATCGCGGTGAGCTCGTCGATCAGGGCGTTTTCCTGGGTGACGAAGCCTGCTTTGCCGCCGACTTTAATAGTGCCCTTCGATGTTCTGCGAAGGCCGGCGATAGCGGACAGCAATGTGGATTTGCCTGAACCGTTAAGACCCAGAAGACCTATTACTTCGCCTCTTCCGGCTGATATGGTGACGTCGGTCAGAACGGTTTTCTTGTACTTGAGCGAGACATTCTCGATAGTTACGATTGGATCGGCCATATATCCCTTCACTCCTTATCAGATAGAGTGATTATAGCATAGAGGCAGATAGGGGAGGGGCAATTAAGCCTGGCCCGCATGAGCGTGGATGAATTCTTCGAGCTCATCGGGAGCAATCGCGGAACCAAGGAAAAGACCCTGGAATCTGTCGCATCCGCTGCCTGCAAGTATCTCAAACTGGTCTTCCTGACCTACACCTGTAGCTGTTACCGTGATGTCGATGTCGTGCATCAGGGTGATCGCAGATCTTGTAAGGATACGGACAGTCGCATCAGTTGCAAGGTCTGAAGTGAAGTTGCCGTCGAGCTTTAAGACTGACACAGGAAGCAGCGGGATCGCATTGAAAGATGAGTAGCCTCTGCCGAAGTTATCGAGCGCCATCTTAACGCCTGTCGTGGCGAGCTCTTCTATTGTCATCCTGATGTCTGCAAGGCTCGAGATAAGGCTCTCTTCCTGAAGGTCGAGAATGAGATTCTTAACGTTGCAGTCCGTGTATGAGACGATGTTCTGGAAAGCCTGAATGAAGTCGGTCTCACGGAGCTGGTAGTTCGAGATGTTGATATTCATAGTGAGTTCCGGATCGATCTTGTTGATCGCGGTAAGCGCGCTTAAGGAATTCTCCAGGGAGAAACCGCCGACACGGCGCATATAGCCTGCATTCTCAGACGCTGCAAGGAATACCTGCGGCGGGATGGAGATTCCGTTCTTCTCGAATCTTAAGAAGGCCTCAAAGCCGGTGAGCTTACGGTCTGCAGTAAAGCAGGGCTGGTAAGCCATGTGAAGGCTTCCGTCAGTAATGGCGCGTTCGAAGATCGCGATGATCTCATCCTTGCTCTTATCCTTGAAGATCTCTTCGCCCGGCAGAGGTGTGCGCTCTTCATCTTCGGCCTGGCCGCTCTTTGCAGCTGCGGCAGCTTTGCTCATGCGCTCTTCGGCGATGGTGATCAGCTCGCCGCCGTGACGTGAATCAACGGGGTAGTGGGCAGTGCCGTAGTAGATCGTCGCATTCATGGAATCGAGGCCTGCGGCAAATGCCCTGCCTGCTTCCTTTACGAGCTTTGCGGCGTACTTTTTCTCGCCCTCTGGCGTAAGCTTCCTCTTGAAGAGGATAACGAAGTCGGCGTCGTCGATCCTTGCGACCATGTCGGTCGGATCTGCCGCTTCACGGAGACGGTGAGCCATGTTCTGGATAAAGAGATCCATCGATTTGTGGCCGATCGATCTTGTTATGTTATCGAACCTGTCGAGCGCGAGATATATGATCGTGAACGGACGGCATACCTTGTCCGGATTATCGCTCTCTTTCATGTTCGAGATATCTTCTCTTATGAGTTTATAAGCTCTTTCAGTGATGGCGTCGCGCCCGGGAAGCGTCGTGAGCGGGTCGATGGAAGAATTAAGAGTTCTTCCGATAGCTTCGCTCAAGCCCTGGTTGCCGCCTATTGATTCGTTGTTGACGATAAGGCTCGTACGGGAGAACATCTGGTCTTCGAGTTCCTTCCTGATAGCCTTGCCGCGCTCTTCGCGCTTGGCATCTTCAATTCCCCTGATCTTTGCAGCGAGCTTGATGACGTAATACTGCAGGAGCATATTGATGACCATCGTAACAAATGTCATCGCGAGAAGGATCGGCGCGGATTCGTTCTGCATCATGACATATTCGTATGTGTAGATCATGAACTGGACGAAGTTAAGTGCGTAGGTGATGTAGAATCCGAACTTGCCTTCGAAAACATTCATCATGAATGACAGGAACATCAGCGCGATGCCTACAAAGATCCTTGTCGGAGTGATGCCGGAGAAGATCTGGAGGGCAAGAAGGCCCATGAAAAGAATCACGCTCGCAAAAACGACAGCGACATATGCCGCATCGTTCTGGAAAAATAGTCTGCCATTATTCTTTTTCATACGCCTTATTATCCTACGAATATGTTATGCATTGTGTTACATGCATTTTAAATAAATATTAATTCTTGAAAATCCCGCACAGGCATCGCCAACATTGCCTATTTTATATTATGGAAGGCGTATTTAGCAATTTGATTTGATTTATTTCACTGTTATAATCTAACTGCAACATTTCCTCCGTTTCGTCTGTATTTAGGGTGAAAGCGGAGATTAACCCGAAGGGAAAAATGGAATTTACTTACGAAGCCAATCTGCCGCTTTTGCGAAAACTCGCCATCTTGCTGCTGGTGTTTTCGGCATCGGATGATAACGATCTCGAGAAACAGTTTGAGATCGTAAATGCATCCGAGGAAGAGCTTTATGACTTTGAAGCCGCCGGAAAGAGCAGGAAGTCTGACGAGGAGATAGAAAAGGAAGCGGAAGAGATACTGGACACGATAGGTAATTCCATTTTGCGTCTTGCACTCTCTTACCTTCACAACACTGAAGATGCGGAAGACATCTTACAGGAGACGATGATAAAGTTCGTCACCGTAAGACCTGTTTTCGAGAGCGAGGCACACCGCAAAGCATGGCTCATGCGC
>JAEFBC010000038.1 GCA_016292155.1 Saccharofermentans sp.
ACCTGATAACTACAGCAATACTGTAGAGATCAAGGCTGGAGAATCACAGACTATCGGAGACCTCAAGCCCGGCAAATACACCGTAACTGAGAACCTGACAGGCACAGCTATCGACGGCTACGATCTCGAAGTAACAGGTGGTGGAGAAGTTACTGTTGCTGGAAATTCAACTGCTAAGACTACAATTACTAACACTTATACAAAGCAGAAGGGTGCCTTAAAGATCACTAAGGTTCTTGGTGCTAATGCGCCTGAGTCTGCAAAGTCGAAGTCCTACTCATTCACGATCACAGGACCTGATAATTACAGCAAGGAAGTAGCTGTAATCGGTGCTGGTTCAGTAACCGTAGAGAATCTTGTACCTGGTTCTTACACAGTAACTGAGAACGAGTCTGGCGCTGCTATCACAGGTTACGATGTTGAGATAACAGGCGGCGGAGAAGTAACTGTTGCTGCAAAGGCTACAGCAGAAACAACAGTAACTAATACATATACACAGCAGACTGGTTCTTTGAAGATTACAAAGGCTCTTGGTGCAAACGCTCCTGCTGGCGCAGCTTCAAAGGAATACACATTCACAGTTACAGGACCTGACAATTACAGCGAGACTGTAACAATTACAGGTGCTGGTTCCAAGACATTGACTGATCTCGTACCCGGCACTTATACCGTAACTGAGAACGAGTCCGGTGCTGCTATCGACGGTTACGATCTTGAGGTAACTGGCGGTGGAGAAGTAACTGTTGCTGCAAAGGCTACAGCAGAAACAACTATAACTAACACATATACACAGCAGAAGGGCTCTTTAAAGATCACTAAGACTCTCGGTGAAGGTGCTCCTGATGCTGCCGACAACACAGAGTACAAGTTCACCATCACAGGACCTGACAACTACAGCAAGACTGTAACGATCAAGGGTGCTGGTTCTGTTACGATCGACGATCTTGAACCCGGTAACTACACAGTTACTGAGGATAAGGATGGCGCTAAGATCGACAACTACGAACTTACAGTAACAGGTGATGATGGAAAGACGATCGAAGTTAAGGCCGGTGAGACAGCTGAGGCAAAGATCACCAATACTTACGAGGACAACACATCATCCGGCAAGGGTAAGTTGACGATCACCAAGACTATTACCGCAGGTGCTCCTGAAGAAGCCGATGATACGGTTTTCGCATTCACGGTAACAGGTATCGGTTTCAGCCAGACTGTATTTATTACAGGTGAAGGATCTGCAACGATCGATAATCTTGAACCCGGCAGATACACGGTTACTGAGAATAAGGATGCTGCAAAGATCGATAATTACGATCTCGAAGTAACCGGTGATGAAGGTGAGGCTGTTGAGGTTGTTGCAGGAAAGACAACTACTGCTGCGATTACCAACACATATAAGGACACCTCATCCTCTAAGGGATCCCTGAAGATTACTAAGTCGCTTGGTGAAGGTGCTCCCGAAGCTGCAAACGATACAGAATTCAAGTTCACCATCACAGGACCTGACAATTACAGCAAGACTGTAACGATCAAGGGTGCCGGTTCTGAAACAATCGTCAACCTCGAGCCCGGTAATTACACAGTTACCGAGGATAAGGACGGCGCTAAGATCGACAACTACGAACTTACAGTAACAGGTGATGATGGAAAGACAATCGAAGTTAAGGCTGGTGAGACAGCTGAGGCTAAGATCACCAACACTTACGAGGACAACACATCATCTACTAAGGGTTCCTTGAAGATTACTAAGAAACTCGGTGCTAATGCTCCTCAGGCTGCAAGCAGCAAGGAATACAAGTTCACAGTTGCAGGACCTGACAATTACAGCAAGACTGTAACTATAACGGGTGCAGGATCCGTAACTATCGATGACCTTGAACCGGGCAACTACACAGTTACTGAGGACAAGGATGGCGCTAAGATTGCTAACTACGAACTTGAAGTAACAGGTGATGACGGCAAGGCAATCGAAGTAAAGGCAGACGAGACAGCTGATGCAGAGATCACGAACACTTACGATGACAATACGTCATCCGATAAGGGCTCTTTGAAGATCTCCAAGACTCTTGGTGCAAATGCTCCTTCTGCAGCATCAGATAAGACTTTCACATTTACTGTCACAGGACCTGACAACTACACTAAGACTGTAACGATCAAGGGTACAGGTTCCGTAACTATTGATGAACTTGAACCCGGTAACTACACAGTTACTGAGGACGAGGAAGGCGCAGCTATCACGAACTACAAGCTCACGGTTACAGGTGATAACGGCAAGGCGATCGAAGTAAAGGCAGGTAAGACTTCCAATGCTGCGATCACCAACACCTATGAGGACAGCACACTGCCTGAAGTAGGTTCTTTGAAGATCACCAAGGCTCTTGGCTCCGGTGCTCCTTCTGCTGCAAGCAATAAGGAGTTTAAGTTCACGGTAACCGGACCTGACGACTACAGCAAGACAGTAACGATCAAGGGTGCAGGTTCATATACTATCAAGGATCTTACGCCCGGCAGCTATAAGGTTACTGAGGATAAGGCTTCCGCAAATATCGAGAACTACGATCTCGAAGTAACAGGCGGCGGTACAGTAGAGGTTAAGGCAGGTCAGACTGCTGAGTCTACTGTCACAAATACTTACAAGGATAATTCGACTACAGTTGATACAGGCAGCCTCACAGTAAGCAAGCTTGCTCTTGATATGAGTGAAGATCCTATTACAGGCTCATTCAAGTTCTCCGTTAAGAACAGCGAAGGTAAATACCTGCAGCAGAATGAGAAGGATTTCGGTACCTCCATCTATCTGTTTACGATCAATGGAGGCGAATCAAAGAAGTTTACCGGTCTTCCTGTAGGATCCTACACTGTAGAAGAAGATATCAGTGATATGTCTGTAGAAGGAAACTACGTGTTAGTAGTTGATCAGAGTTCTACAAGCGTTACCGATAACGTAACCAAGAATGGTGATACTGAAGTAAAGCTCATCAATATGTTCGAGGACGGCGGCGTTCCTACACCTGCTCCTACGGGTGCAGTCACAGTAACAAAGAAGGTGGCAGGCAATACAGCTGGCGAAACAACCTCTACTTACTCCTTCTATGTTAAGTGCGGCGACCAGTATGTACAGGATGATTCAACAGGTGCGCTCGGTTCAGACAAGCACGCATTTACTGTTGATCCTTCTTCCTCTGAGGGTACAACTATCACAGGCCTTGCTTTAGGCAAGACATATGTGATCGAAGAGACATCTGTTTCTGCTGCTTCAGGATTTACATGCGCTACGACTTATACTGAATCCAATACTGTAGTACTCGATAAGGAGAACAAGACAGGTTCAGTTAAGATCACTAATACCTATATTGATACATCAAAGCCTGATGATTCCGGCAACGAGACCGGTATCCTGAAGGTAACAAAGAAGGTAACAGGCAGCACAGCTTCTTCAGGCATGCCTGCAGAGTACAGGTTCACAGTATCTTTCAGTGACGGTGATGAGACGCTTTATATCCAGGATACAGCCGGTACGACAGGCAGCGAAAAGCATGAGTTCGCAGTTTCCGGCAACTCAAGTGTTGTAATTACCGGTCTGGCTCTTGATGTTGAATACAAGGTCGAAGAAGTTAAGGTAACAGGAGTTCCTTCAGACTATACATGCAAGACTTCCTATACTGACGGCGGAACGATCACTCTTGATTCTTCGTCAAAGACAGGAACAGTTGTTATCACAAACAACTATTCTTACAAGGCACCCGAACCGGAGCCTACAACAGGAAGCCTTACAATTACAAAGGGTCTCAATTCCGGTGCGCCTTCTTCTGCAAAGAGCAAGACATACACATTCAAGGTAACAGGCAACGGTGAGACAAAGACTGTAACGATCAAGGGTGCTAACTCCAAGACCATCCACGATCTTGTTCCCGGCACATACACTGTTTCCGAGGAGAAGGACGGTATTGCGATCGCCAAGTACAGCGTAACTGTATCCGGTGAGGGCAATGTAACCATCGAAGCAGGCAAGACAGCTAAGATCAAAATCACGAACACCTATGAGGATGTTACAGGTGAACTTAAGATCACTAAGGCCCTTGCTTCAGGCGCTCCTGATTCTGCGAATAACAAGACATACAAGTTCACGGTAACAGGACCTGATGACTATAGCGAGACTGTTGAGATCAAGGGTGCTGGTTCCAAGACTTTGACAGGCCTCATGCCCGGTAAATATACGGTTACCGAGAATGAGTCTGCTGCAGCTATTGACGGATACAACCTTACAGTTACAGGCGACAACGTCAGCAAAAATGTCGAGACAAAGAGTGTTGCATATGTAACCATTACAAATGCTTATGAGCAGAAGATGGGTACTCTCTGCTTCACCAAGACATTCGGCGGTGACGTAACTGAGAGCGAAGCTAACGGCGGCGATCTGTATTTCATCATTGAGAATAC
>JAEFBC010000212.1 GCA_016292155.1 Saccharofermentans sp.
GATCCTCTTGGCAGATACATTTTCGCCGTTGGGAAGGACGAGCATTGTGTCCTTTCTTCCCTTTACGTAGACCATGGTGCCTACGATCTTTCCGAGGTCACCTGTAAGGAAATATCCGTCCTTATCAAATGCCCTTGCAGTCGCTTCAGGATCATTGAGATAACCGTGGAAAACATTGGGTCCCTTGATCGCGAGCTCACCTACACCGTCCTCATCAGGATCGATTACTTTCGCATCAACATACTCTAAGAGTGTGCCTGCGCTGTCCATATCGGTAACGTCAGGATAGTCGATCGAGAACCCTGAAGATGTCTCGGATAATGCATACGCATTCATCGGGTTAATACCCTGGTCTATAAATGCCTGACGGATGTCATAAGGCAGGCATGAACCGCCGATAAAAAGATATCTCATCCTGCCGCCCAAAAGCATCTTCAAAGGCACGTTCATTGCCTTCGCTGCCTCACAGAACTTAACGCATACGAGAGGTACCGCACAGAATACGGTAGGCTTTACCATCATCATTTCCTGCGCCATATTCTTGATGTCACCGGTCAGGAAGATCTGGTAACCGAACACGAGTGAATACAGGAAATTGAAGATGGAACCGTATGTGTGATTAAGAGGCAGGAACAGATAGCAGACGTCATTCTCGTTCGCATCGATCCTCTTTGCGAGTGCCTCATAGCTCGAATAGATATTCTTGATCGAGAGCATTACTGCCTTCGGGAAAGATGTGGAGCCGCTCGTAAACACGATCTTTGCGGGCTTATCCTCATCAACGGGTTCAAGCGCGAAGAGCTCCTTGCACTGTGCCTTTCCTTCTTCGATCATCTTATCAAAATCATCTTCGATGCAGATGAATTCAACATCAGTATATTTAGCCTTTACGGCTTCAAGTCTGTCCTCAACAGCCTTGCTGTAGAGCATGCAGGAGATCTCACACTTGGCGATCGCGTAATCAAGGTTATCGCCCATCCAATCCTTTGCAAGTCCGACGCTCAAACCTACATAGTTCATGATTGCAACGTCAGCTATCATCCACGCGAGGGAGTTCGGGCTGTAGATACCGATATTCTTGCCCTTATAGCCGTTATTAACAAGATAGGTTCCGAGGTAATTCACCTTCTCGATGAATTCGCCCATCGTAATACCTACATACTTGCCGTCGACCATCTCGTGGAGGTAATCGTTGTCCTTCCACTTCTCATAGTCCGCTCTTAAAAACTTCTCAAGTTCATTCATCTCTCTATCGTCCTTTCCAAAAGTACATATTCGTAAACGCCGGTAATGTCACCGTTCGCATATGTCTGTGTTAATTTGCCGTCCCTCATGAGCGCGCCGATGCTCGGGAGCCCTGATGCCATAAGTTCCTTCATGATCGCGTAAACGAGCGCTTTTCCCAAACCCCTGTGCTGCTGGTCAACACCCATGTAGAGCATTACATAGCGCTTCGGCTTTTTCTTCGTCATGAGGATCTTCGCGATGTTAACAGGATTGCCCGTGTGATATACGAGATTGCCGTAATCCGGGATCGATACATAGAAGCCCACAGCCTTGCCGTTATAGTATGCGAGCTTGGTCATGCTCATGTTCATTATCTGCTTGTAGCTCATGAAGACCTCTCTGAAATCTTCCTGCTTAACATCCTTGAAGATCGGGAAGTCGCTGTAAAGGTCTGTTACGAGCCTGTAGACATCATCGATGCACTCTGAGAATTCCTCTTCCTTGGGGCTTCTTATCTCATAGCCTGCTTTAAGGAATTCCTGGTAATGCTCTTCGAACTTGGGATTCTTATACTCTTCACCGACGCTTCTGAAAGCATGTGAAGTATAGTGTTCGCAGACTTCAAAGCCGTTATCTTCAAAGAGCTTCAAGTAATAATCTTTGTTGTAAGGCTCGCCTGTGTAAGGTGTCTCAAACTTGTTGATCTTAAGCCTGTACTTGATCCAGAAAGATGCATCGACAGGGCCCTGGATCTTCTCAAAGCCGTTTTCGCTGCAATATGCATATGCGCTGTCGAATAAGAACTTCGTAGCTTCAGCATCATTTACGCATTCGAAAAAGCCGAGATACGCAGTCTTATCGCCCTCATAAGACGTGATGCAGAAACGGCCTTTTGCGTTTCCGTCATCATCGTATACAAGGAATTTTGCAAGCGAGAAATACTTGCTCAAAGGGTGCTCGCCTTTAAGTATTTTCTTTATGGAATCAGGGTCTTCCATGTTGTCGGAAGTATCGTAGATCGCGACAGCAAGCTTCACAAAATCCTTGATGTATTTTTCTTCCTTATCGAACTTAACTAACTTCATGTATCACCGCTCCTTTTTAAGATCTCTATCTTTCCCTTATCGCCGTTCATTCTTATAAGGTCTCCTGTCTGGATCGTCAGCATAAGGTCTTTGACGCCTACGATCGAAGGGATTCCGATCTCTCTTGAGATGATCGCCGTGTGTGAGAGAAGAGAACCTTTCTCAGAGATAACACCCTTTGCCTGCGTCAGAAGGAATACCCAGCCGGGATCAGTCATCTTCGTGATGAGGATCTTATCCTTTACGTCACCTGTGTCGTTAACGTCGGTAATTACAAGCGCTTCGCCCTCGCAGATACCGCCTGAACAGGGCACTCCGAAGAGCTCATTATCCTTAAGTTTCTTGTGGTACGAATTGACGTTAGCATGGCGCTTGTTGAATGGCCCTTCTGCAAAGATCAATCTCGAATAAGGCGGAAGTTCCCTGTAGAGTTTGTACTGGTCCTTGCGGTCAGATACGGTCTTTCTCATGTCCTTGGGATTGCCTGCAAGGTCCAGCGCTTCATCGACCTTCATGTAGTAGATATCGTGGGCTTTCTCTATCAGGCCCTGTTCTTTATACTTCGCTCCGAGTGCGTCTATTATGAGCCTTACGATGCCGTAAATACGGCTCCTGTTAAGCCTCGAGATCTCGCGGTTATAAATTCCCAGAGAACTCTTCTTAACGTAGAACCTCGTAAGCGCATCGTACTTATCTTCAGTGTTCTTCTTCCTGGTAAAGCTGTCCCATGTGGCTTTTAAGCGCTCCATGTCCTTTCTGTACTGGTTGATTCGCCAGTCCAGAAGTTCGGGATTGCTCCTGAAAGTCCTTGATTCGATCTTTAATTCTTCGAGATTGCGGTCGCCGTAAAGTCTTATGTATTCTTTCTTTGCATCTGCAAACTCTTCTTCGGTCATCTCATCTTTCTTTAGAGCGAGCCTTGTTATCTCGATGACGGGCTTCATGCTCTCGATGTCCGAAATGCCGCTTATATATTCGTTGATTTCCTTGTCGTCCTTCTTGTATTTCTTCTTCATCCTGGACTTAAGAAGACCCGTGAAGATGAATGAATACATGTCGTTAAGGAGCGTTACGTCCCAGCAGTCGAAAAGCTTGACCTTCACATCGTTGAAGAGTTTTACGAGTTCTTGAGGCGTAAGAGAAGGATCGAACTTCTTATAGAAATCATCATTGATAACGATGAATTTCTCATTGAGTTTTCTCATGTTCTTCGGCACGGAACAGAGTTCATAAACTGAGTTGAAATATGTTGCGATGCGCGTAATGAAACCGATCTTAACATCTTCTTCGTTATAGCTCTTGTTGCGGACACCCATCATCTCCTGCCAGACAGGAATTATCTTCTTGCTCATCGGCAGGAATTTAATTACCGTGTACCAGTTGCTGATCTTATAGTAAACGCGGCCGTTGACATGCCCTGTCATGTTGAGGAAAACGTCTTCGTGCTTATTTAATTCCTTGTCGTTCTTAAGTACCCTTCTGCATACCCCTTTGAATACGCCGCTGTAAACGAGATCGACAAATGAAGTCGTAAGAGGCGATGAGATGCCCGGGTAACTCTCAACGATATTGCTGTTATCCATTATGAGCGGATCATCAGTCTTCAGAGTCGTAATCGGGCGCACCTGAAGGATGAATATCTCATCGTTTTTAATCGCAAATTCGATATCAAGATATTCGCCGAAGAGAGGCTTCATCTTATCTGAAATACCGATCAGTTCTTCGATCTTATCCTGTGATAAAAGGTCTTCTTTTCCTTCGAAATAACAGATCTTATCAGTGAGATTATAGTAGTAGGAAGTCGTATCAACTTTGGACGAGACTATGCCTTCGCCAAGACCTCTTCCGACGGTAATGACGCTCTCATTTAAGATGCCCTGAGGGTTCGCGGTAAAAAGGACGCCGGACACTTCGGAAGCGATCATGTCCTGAACGATTATGTTCATCCTGATATCCGTGATGTCGATATTCTTCGATTCGGCATAAGCCTTTACGCTGTCGCTGTTAAGGGAGTTTACGATGTCCCTGATCTTGGACGGTACATTTTCGCGCGCGACATCAAGGAAAGTATCGAACTGCCCTGCAAAGCTCTGGAATTCGCCGTCTTCGACGTTGGCAGAACTCCTTACAGAAAAGAGCTTTCCTTTTGAGGGCAGGTCGAACTTAAGGTCCTCCCTGACCGCATCTTCATATGGCACAACGGTAAATGCCGGAACATTGAATCCGTTGTCACGAAGCTTTATCAGATTGTCGATCTTAGAGCCGTACATATCAGATCTTTCCGAAGATTATGAAGCAGACGATGGTAAGCAGCATCGTCGATTCCTGCAGATAGGTGTAGAGCTCGACTTTGTTTACGAGAACGAACTTCTCGGGGTTCTTCATGAACTGGATAAACTTCCATGTCATCCAGGATACGAGAAGGAAGAGAACGCCTACAGAGATCTTGTTGAGGTTCCATACGAGGATAAAGTTCGTGATGATGTCCAGGATCGTTAAGATCATGACAAACTTTGTTGAATCCTTGTAGCCGAAGAGCTTCGAATATGTGGTGTAATCCGTCTCGTCTTTGGGCGCTCTGATCTTTCTGGATACCTCCCAGATAAGTGCCGGGAAATAAAGCGTCCACAACGCCATGATGTTCGTCAGCGAGAACGCCGGAAGATTATACTTCTGAATAGTAAATGAGATGATGTAAAGGTTGATAAAAGCCTGTACCGGATTGTGCGTAATGAGCGCCAGAGGAAGGCTCGGCTGGATCGTCTTTTTCTTGAAGAACCATTTACTCATCAGGTATCCGTAGAAATAAAGTATCGCGAGGAAGATAAGGTTCTCGCGCATAAACGCAATATTAAGACCTATTGCGATCGCCTGCACGATAGCGCAGGAGATTATAACGTCTTTCTTGAGCACGCGTCCGCTCGGCAGGGGCCTGTCGGGGAACAGCTTCTTATCTGTCTCGAAATCTTTTAAGTCGTCAGCAACGCGCAGCCACAAAAGGAACGCGAAGCACGTAAAAGCACCTGTCGCTTCCGCCAATCCGAGATGCACGTCTTTCCATGTGACACCCATGTTCAGAAGGATTATGAAATGGATCTCAAGGAAAAGTATGATTCCTAAGATGATCCTCGGTATTATCGGATAACGCTCTTTATAGTAGATGTAAAGTCTCTTGATCATAAAGCTCTGCCGATCCTTTCTCCGTATCTTACCTTTGTCTCTATCCCTGAAGCGCTCTGCTCCATTATGTCTTTATCTATCTCAACGTTTTTGACCATTATGATCACCGTCGATCCGCCGGGTTCGAAATACCCCTTTTCCTGACCCTTCTCGAAAACATCAGTCCCGTTATCGACTATCCTTCCTATGAGCATCGCACCTACTTCGATATATGCGATGGTGCCGAACTTCTCAGTCTTAAGAAGGTTTACGAGCCTCGTGTTTTCCATGTAAATCTTATGGTTTTTGGAAACCGGGCTTACCGTGTGAAGCTTGCCCTTAATAAATCTCCTGCTGATAAGGCATCCCTTGTCCGGATAACAGAATCTGTGATAGTCATCAACTGTAAGTCTGAATACGAGAGCATATCCGCCGGCAAATTCTTTAGCATTCTCGCTGTCAGCCAGTATCTCATCTGCAGTATATGTTCTGCCCTTGATCCTCATTACAGTATCTTTCTCGATCTCATATACAAGGAGCTTGGAATCAGCAGGTGATATGAGGGCTCCGGGTGTCATATCGACAGGGCGCTTTCCGTAGCGGATCTTGCGCGTGAAAAAGTCCGTGAAAGACTTATATTCCCTGTCCTCGTAATCGCTCATGTCGATGTTGTGTTCTTTGATGAATGCGGGGATCTTTTTTACAGAGCTCTTTTTCGCATTCTTCGACGCATAGATATTGGACACGAAGGGAGATACAGCGATTCCCAGGAAGATCCTGCCCACAGGGTTGTTGTACAGGAAATCGAGCTTTCCTGCCCCGTACTGGACTATGTCTTCATAAGTCTTTGTCTTGCGGTCGTAGATCTTCATAAGCAATCAGATAAAAACCAGATATAAAACGAGAAGTGCTATGGCCAGGATGCCGAAGACCGCATACCAGATTCCCTTGGGCTTTACGACCTTGATCTTTAATACCTGAAGGACAGATACGATAACGATCGCTGCCCTCATTACCCATAAAAAGATGTTCTCTTCCAAAGGGAGCTTCAACAAATACAGCAGCGGGAAAATCAGCGCGGTATATGTTACCGGCAGACCTGTGTAATACTTAATGGCCTTCTCGCTGTCTGCGGTATCGATATTAAAGTATGCGAGCCTTGCAACGCCTGCAAGCGCGAAGATCATGAAAATAACAATGTCCCTTATCCTGGTCAATCCCATCTGCATAAAGATGCTAATAGGAAGAGCGATGAAGCTCATCGTATCGACAATGGAATCGAGCTCTATTCCGAACTTCTTCTCTTCTTCAGTTCTCTTGCATCTTCTCGCGACCATGCCGTCGAAAAGATCGCAGATACCGGCTACCATAAGGCAGCAGATCGAATAATTAATGTTATCCGTAGTAAACGCAAGGAACATACCGAGCACTGCAAGGATGAGTCCTGCATATGTTAAGATTACCGACTTATTCCACTTGCCGACGATCATGTTATTCACCGTCCTTTAATGTAACTACTCCCGTGCTTCCGTCAATCGTGATGATCTGTCCGTCAGTGATCCTGCTCATTGCATCTTTGCAGCAAACGATCGCGGGTATTCCGTATTCTCTGGATACGATAGCGGCATGGCAAAGAATTCCGCCGTACTCGGTTACGATTCCAGAGAGGATCGCAAACTTCGGCGTCCATCCTGTATCCGTAAATCTCGTTACAAGGATATCGTCCTGCTGAAGTCTGTCGATCTGGGTAAAGTCTTCAATGACTCTTGCAACGCCGGTGATTTTTCCGTTGTTGGCGCCCAAGCCCTTGATCGTATTCTTGTTTGAGCTTTCCGCGATAACACTGAAATCATGTCCGATCTCGTTATCACTTATGTAGTTCCTGTAAGCATTGTAATAGAACTTGTTTCTCGTGATAATGTCATTTAAGTCTTCTTTTGTCTTATTTCCGGAGATGTAATCCCAGAGGTTTCCAACCTTTAAGAACCATACGTCTTCGACCTTTCCGAGCACACCGTCAGACACTAACTTCTTCGCATACTCGATCGTGTACATACGGAGCATGTAATAGAACCTTGTTGATACATCGCGGAACTCTTCACGCCACCAGAGCATCCTGCGCATCTTGGCGACCTTGTCCTCGATCTTCTTATACTTGCCGGAAGATACTGTTGTCTTAAGGTTCTCTAAGATCTTGGTATAGACCTCAGTTCCTCTTTCCTTATCTTTCTCGGGTGAGTAAGAATCGTCGAGTAATGCCATATCCTTTACCATTGCGACCATGACCTGAGGCTCTTCGTAATAGCAGGGATATGTGATGTCGAGTTCCTTATCGGAGTGATATCCGTATTCGTCAATGAGTTTTTTGACAAGCGGCATGTTGAACTTGTCGCTGTTAAGATTTTTCGCGATCTCTTCTGCGGAATTGTCTTTCCAGAAAGAGGCAGTCTCTTCGTTTTCTCTTATCTTTCTCGTGATGTCCCACATCTCGTAAAAAGGCAGGAGGTGTGAGATGTTATCGATGCTGCCTAAGAGCGAGAGATATTCGCTCTCTGAGACATACTTCAGAAGGCTGTCCTTATAAAGCGACTGGTGGATCGTGTTGATGAAGATCTGGTGGAAATATGTAGTCTCGGATCTCAGGTAAGTCTCATGAGTGATCCTGTAGAACTCCTTCGTGATATCTTCGATCGTGCCTTCATCAAGATGCTTTTTGTATTCGAAATAAAGATCTAAAAGTTCCTGCTTATAACGCTCGGAATTAAGTCTTCTGTCCTTTAAGAGCTTATTCTGTTCGATAACGATCGGCAGAAGATGCAAAAGAACCTTGGGTGTTGCGCCCGTTGTCTTGCCGTCGCCTTCGTAGTTGCCGACGATACCGTATTCATTGTCGAACTCTTTTTCCTTATATCCGACGATCTGTTCCATCGCTCTCTTTACAGCGGTAAGATTCCAGTAGCATCTTCCGTAATACATCTCGCCTAACTTCTTAGGGAGCTGCTCGTCCTTTAAGATCTTGGAATCAACGATGAATCTTCTTAAGGAGTATTCCCAGATGTATTCATAAAGGCTCCACATGTAAGGTGTGCAGACAGTAGCTGAAACGCCGCCGTCCTTAAAGTCTGCTGTAGTCCAGAGATCATTGATGCCGGAATAATTGAGCTTTGTGATCCTTCTCGACTGAAGGATGAATAACTCATCGTCCTTGATCGCAAATTCGATATCGCAGGGATATCCGAATTTCTGCTGGATACTTGCAAATACCTTCGCATACTTCTCAACGTTTGCTTCCGAGATAAGTTTGTTATCGGACTTTCTGTCAGTTTCCTTATTGTCATACCAGTTGTAGTAGTACTGCTCAGGAACCGTCTTGCCGCTAACGATATCCTCGCCAAGACCCTCCGACACTTCGATGAGCATTGTCTTGTCATTGCCGGTAACAGGGTCGATTGTAAAGCAGATACCGCTCTTATCCGACTGAACCATCTCCTGCACTACGACAGACATCTTGAGATCGTTCGTATCGATCTTGCGGTTAACGAGATAGCTTAATATGATCTCACTAAACATTGACTTGTAGCAGTCGATGACTCTTTCCTCAACGTCTTCAGGCTTTGTATTAAGGAATGTCTGATACTGGCCTGCGAAAGAGAACTCATCCAGGTCTTCCTTCGTGCCGCTGCTTCGTACCGCATAGAGCTTATCTGCCTTAAGCAAAGACTTGATCTCTGAGCTGATATTTCCGGGCAGCTTTATCTTGCCAAACAGATCGTTCAAGCCCTCTGAAGTCTGCTTGACATTGTCCTTGTTAAGCTTGGAGACTGCCTCTTCAATTATCTTTTCGGGCTCGCCCTTAATAGTCTCATCGTAAGTATCGCTGTCCAGGACAAAACCGTCCGGAACATTGAACCCTTCCTGCTTCATGAGCAAAAGGAACTTACCCTTATTGCCGAGCTTGCCGTTTTCGTTTTCTGTGCCGCCTAATCTTACTAACATAAATTTGGATTTTCCTTAAAACATATTTTTTCGCAGGTGCATGAAATAGAGCATCATGTTCAGGAACAGATGCGTAGCAGCACCTACGAGTACATACAACAGATAAAGTCCGATGCCGAGCGGGTAGAACATCCACACGACAAGAGCAACTCCGAATACTGAATCAGCCTGATCTAAGAAAATGAAGAACACCTTCCAGAAGCCGCTTACTGATTTGCCCGGA
>JAEFBC010000213.1 GCA_016292155.1 Saccharofermentans sp.
AGAGAGCAAGGATAACCTTTATACCATAGGCAATAACGACTGGAATCAGGATATCAAACCTGGTCAATCCGTAACTGTTGGCTTTACCGCTTCTTCTAAAAACGGAAGCGAGATAAAGGACATGCCAACTTTCTATCTCCTTAATACACAGACAGTCACGTTAAAGAGCGGTGATCTCAAGTATAAGTATGAGGAGTATTCCAATTGGTCTTCCGGCTTTAATGGAGCACTTATCCTTACAAATAAAACGAAAGAGACTATCAGAGACTGGACGATAACCTTTGGTGCCAACAGGCCTATAACGCAGGCTGATTCTTCTGTGTTTACTGATAACGGAGACGGAACATACACGATCACTAACGATGGAAACAACCAGAATATCGCAAAGGGACAGTCTTACAGGATTGGAATACAGGGTGGCTCAAATGACCCTTCGAAAGCATTTACGCTTACTGACTTTACTGCCACAGCTAAGAAGATGGCATTAAAGCTTACTGACGACAAAGATAAGAACGGAATAGCAGATGTTTTAGAAGTTGATTTCAACGGTACTGTTACTGTCACACCTACAGAAGCACCTACATCTACTCCGACTGCAACATCCACACCGAGTGCAACAGCGACTCCCAAGGCTACAAATTCACCTACATCTACACCTAAGGCTACTAACACGCCTACAGTTAAGCCCACTAATACTGCAAGGCCTACTTCAACAAGTACACCTAAACCCACGGCAACACAGAAGCCGACAGTTACAAACACACCTACTTCAAAGCCTACAGTTACAAATTCTCCTAGACCGACGGCAACAAACACACCAACCGCTAAGCCTTCTAATACAGCAACACCAGTTGTAACAGTAACACCAGGACCTTCTGTGACAGCAACACCTACAGCGTCTCCGACACCAGATATATCTGTTTCTCCTACCAATACAGTTACAACGACGCCTTCACCTACCGCTATGCCAACAGGTATTCCTGATGACATAGATTATGAGAAGGACACTGATAAAGACGGATTGCCTGACGATCTGGAGGATTACCATGGGACTGACAAGAACAAGAAAGATACAGATGGTGATGGTGTAAACGATTTATACGAAATAATACTAGAAACGGACCCTCTCACCAAAGACGATAACGGAAGCAAAGATGCTGACAATGATGGATTAACAAATGCAAAAGAATCACAGATTGGTACTAACCCCAAGAACCGTGATTCGGATCTTGATGGTCTTACAGATGGTGCAGAAGTCAATCTGCATGGAACGGATCCTCAAAAATACGATACTGATGATGACGGAATAAGCGATGCCGGTGAAATAAGCTTAGGCAGCAATCCGAATAAGAAAGATAGTGACATCCTCAGGCGTCAGACATTGACGTTCTATCCTAAAGCTGATTCGAAGCTCAAAGGTATTACCAAAGTCGAAGTAAGCGGATATATCAGCGGATATATCGAAGAAAACACCAAGATCAGAGACATTTCTGATTCAGATCCTCAAACAGCTTCAATTGAAGCTCTTGTCGGTGTGCCTATCGATGTAGAAACAACAGGCGATTTCGATAGTATGTATATCAGGTTTTATTATGAAGAAGGAGACTTTGACGAAGATGACCTGAGAGTATTGTGGTATGACGAAGAAAACTGTCAATACGTTATGTTAGATGTTGAGGATAGTAGGATCAGTTATGATGCAAACTATTTCCAGGTCTATACGGAACACTTCTCCAAGTACATGCTGATTGATCAAGGTGCTTGGGTTAAGACTTGGGCAAATGGAATGCGTCAAGCTGGAGGAACCAGCGCTTTAGGCAGAAACTATACTCTTGATGGATTTAAGAATGACTTAAAAGATTTACCAGACAGCGATGAAGACGGATTGCCGGACGTCTTAGAAATCAATGGCATGATTACTAATACAGGTAAAGTAATTAGAACCAATCCCAATAATCCAGATTCTGATGATGACACTATCCCTGATGGTGAAGAAATGGGCGAAATGTGCCTTACCAACAAAGTGTTTGAGTACGGTACTTTTGAATTCTTCATTAGATATTGGACTCCAGAATATGGTTATAGATATTTTGAATACGTATATTTCTGCATGAAATCCAATCCTATGGAAAAAGATACTGATGGAGATGAAATACTGGATGATGTTGATTCAACGCCTAGAGAAAAAAACAGGCCAATAAATTATATTCTTTATGATGCAGCAAATTCTATTATTTATGAAACCGTTTCCGCATATATGGATTATTTTAATAAATTTGGCATGGAATATTCAAAAGTCCCTATATGTACTGAGGAGCAGTTTTGCTATTTCTTTGAATATCTGGAGTATGGTTTTACGACAATTAATTACGACGGCTGGGATAATGGAAATGAAGAATATAAAATCGAAAGTAAAGGAGGCTTATGTCGATTAGAGGGGGTTCGATATACTCGTGTTGATAATTTAATTCTAGTATTTCATGGTGGTCGAGGAATAATGGATGTTGAGCATACTGATGATGGTTCAGCATATTCTCGAGTATTTGCAAATAAATTTAATGACAGTAGTGCAGATTACTCGCTTGTGAATTGTTCAAAAATACCAATTAAGAATATCGATTGTCAGTCATGTTTTGCGGGTTACTATGATTCCAATTGTAAAAGCATTGCTATCGAGTTATTGAAAGCAACGGGTGCTGAGCATGTATATGGAGCTACTGGAGAGTTAATTTATTGTGATATAAAGAAGAAAATATGCTTTAATTCTGTATACTTGGGCGTTTATTATATGTATTTCTTTGATGATAATAATCGATTAGTTAGGAAGGGCGGCAAGATTGTGATTAATGTTATGGAAAGATGGGATAATGATCATGCACCATCAGTTATAATTGATGATTATCCAACATATTAGAATTATTAAGGAGAGTTGCCTGTGAGCAAGAAAAAGATTTTAAGCATATTTGTTGTTGTCTTAGCTTGTCTGTTATGCTCTGCGCTGGTTTTAGTTATAAGCAGGCTATACGAGAAAGGCATATCTGAAAATTGCTATGAGAAATTCGAAATAGAAGAACAGATGCTTTTTGACGAGCCGGAGATAATCGAACAATATGGAGAACCAATAGAGATTGCTGTGGGAACTCGCGGAACAATAGCGGATTCTATAGCTGCCAGTGGGGATATAAATGGTTATGAGTATATTGACGCTTCTCTTTTGCTGGATAACGGCAAACATATTAAAGTTGCACTAACATTTGATCAGGAATCTAAAAAAGAGGTTTTTCCAGCATCGGAAATACTGCCGCATTCCACAGAGAAATATATTATTGTTTTCGATATAAACAAGGTAAAATCCTCACAATCAGTATTAGAAAAATACATCCAGTCCCGTGAAAGATATTACTCAAGAGTAAAAAATACACGAACTGCTGCTGTGGTAATCAGTTTGGCAATATCAATAGCAATATGTGGAACCTGTTGTATAGTGTCTGTTCGCAAGACCAGGGAAAATAAATAATCAAGGGATAATTTACGATCATCACCCGTAACGCACATGACATCCTCATATTAACTGCTCTCTTTAGTCAAAAAAAGAAGTCTGATATAATACGGACGTTATCTATCCCCAAAGGAGTATGTTATGGACAGTACAGTTGCTAAGATTATTGCTTTCATACTCTATTTCGTGGTTGTCCTTGCTATCGGAATTTTCTTCTTCTTCAAGAGTAAGGGCGGCAACGAGAAAGAGTATTTCTTAGGCGGCCGTCACATGGGTCCTTTTGTTACTGCGATGAGTGCGCAGGCATCGGACATGAGCGGCTGGCTTTTGATGGGTTTCCCGGGTTCGCTTTTCGCGTTCGGTATGGGACAGGTTTGGATCGGTGTCGGTTTGGCATTAGGAACAGCTGCCAACTGGATCTTTGTAGCTACAAGGCTCCGCCGTTTCTCCAAAGCTTCCGGAGACTCGATCACGCTTCCTCAGTACCTCACAAACAGATTTGCAAGTAAGAGCTCTGTTTTGAAGGTCGTTTGCGCGATCATCTTCCTCATCAGTTTTACGGTTTATGTTGCTTCTGCTTTCGTTGCAGGCACAACAGTTTTCGCTTCGGTACTGCCGTGGTTTAATGACCATCAGCACATTGCCATGATCATCTTCGCAGTATTGATCCTCATCTATACATTCTTAGGTGGTTATAAGGCTGTTTGCTGGACAGACTTTTTCCAGGGCCTCATGATGCTCATCGCACTCCTTGCAGTGCCGATCGTCATGAATGCCGTAGGACACTTTGACGCCACATACTACAGCGCTTTCGGCGAAGGCGCAAAGGCTGCTGCAGCTTTCGGCACAGATCCTTTCGCTGCTCCCTGGCAGGAGATCGTAACAGGTTTGGGCTGGGGCTTGGGCTACTTTGGTATGCCTCACATCCTTGTCCGCTTCATGTCTATCGAGAAGCCTTCACAGATCAAGAAGTCCGCTACAGTTGCCATCATCTGGGTAATCCTTACTCTCGGCGCAGCTGCAGTTATCGCTTATCTCGGAAGAACTTACATCATGAGCAACGGCCAGTCCCTTGCTGCACTCCTCCTTCCCGGTGAACGCAAGAAGATCTTCATCGAAATTGTATGCGACATCTTCCCGAGCTTCGTTGCAGGCATCCTGCTCTCAGCTATCATTGCTGCTGCAATGTCTACGGCTGACTCTCAGCTCCTCGTTGCATCTTCCGCATTTACGAGCGACATCTATAAGCCTCTTATCCGAAAGGACAAGGCTTCTGACAAGGAAATGCTCTGGCTCGGACGTATTGTCGTTCTTATCGTTGCAGTTGTTGCTTTCTTCATCGCACGTATCGGCCTTGATAACGAGAATTCATGGGCTGCCGATATCATGAACATGGTTGAGAACGCATGGGGTCTCTTTGGTGCATCCTTCGGACCTGTCGTTATCCTCTCGCTGTTCTGGAAGCGCTTTAACTATAAGAGCGCTGTTGCAGGCATCATCGCGGGCGCCGTTGCCGACATCGCTTGGCTCCTCTGCTTCACCGATACGATCATGCCGGCCATTAAATTCGACACGGGTGTTTATGAGATCGTTCCGGGCTTCATCTGCGGCCTCCTCGTTGCAGTTGTTGTAACCATTATCACCAAGGCTCCCGGCGAGGAAGTTGAAGCCATCTACGCAAGAGCAACAGACAAGACTATCGACGACTGATATTCCGGTTTTGTTCGTTTTACCCGGCCCTGAGGTTCGCTTCAGGGCCGTTTTTTATGGACGGGGTGGGGTGAGTACGTACAAATTTTTAGATTTTTGGTTTTTAGTACGTAAAATTGGTCATTGAACGCGAATCGAAGCACGATATTTACGGACTAATTTATTAAAAAAATTTTTTAGTACGTAATAACTTATGAGTCACCGGGCGTGTCATACTTAATCGCGAAAAAACCCCAAAGATAAGCGCTCCGGGGCCATTCAAACAACCAATGTAACAATGTTAAACCGCCGTTCAGATCACAACTTTTATCGTCATGCTCTTGCCGTCGGGGCAGATTGCCTTGATCGTGCCGCCGTGGGATTCGGCAACAGCCCGGGCGATCGCGAGGCCGACTCCGGTGCCGCCGGTCTCAGAGCTCCTGGAGCTGTCAGGGCGGTAGAAACGGTCGAATAAGCGGTTGACGTCCGGAGGGGTGTCGTAATCGCAGGTATTGAAGACTTCGATGCAGGCCTTGTTCTTCTTTGAATAGACGGAGAAGCGGATCTCGCCGCCGTCATCGGAATAGCGGACGGCGTTGTCTAAGAGAACGGAGAGCATCTGCTGAATGGCGGATCTGTCGCCAAAGATATCCACGTTCTCGGCAATATCAATATTCATGATCCTGCCGCGGCCCTTTGCCTGCGACTGGTAGATGTCGACGGTTTCCCAGGCGGCGTTGCTCAATGAGAAGCGCTCTTTGTTGGGCAGGGGAGTATCCTCGTCGAGTCTTGAGAGGGTGACGAGTTCGCTGACGAGCTTGGACATGCGGCTGGTCTGAGATCTGATGTTGCCGGTCCATTCGTCTTCGCCGTGCTCGGCCGTGATCACATCGAGGCTCGTGGAGATCGATGTAAGAGGGGTCTTGAGTTCGTGGCTTGCATCAGTGATGAACTGCTTTTGCTGCTTGATGTTGTTCTCGATAGGACGTATTGCCTTCTTGGAGAAGAGTACGACAAGCGCGAAAACGAGGACGATACTTGCCAGCGAGATCACGAGAGTGAGAAGGCCCAGAGTCCTTGCGAACTGGATCTCGCGGCCGGCGTTGAGGAAGACCAGAACTGTCTCACCGTCTTTATCGATCCTGGCGTAGCGGTAGTTACCGATAAAGCCCCTGTCTGAATGCTTGGCGAGGGCTTTATCCGCATATTCGGCGGCGGTTCCGGTATCTATCGATGCGACATGATCGGTCGAGATATTAGTTGTATTTCCTGAATCTTCAATGCGGACTGTGAAGAAGCGCATCATGTAGTTGGCTTCCATGTCCGGACGTCCGCCGAACGGATCGTCTCTGCGGTGATCGGGTTTTATCTCGCGCGGTGTGCGGAAATCCGAATTGACGAGCATCTCGATGGACTGGTCGACGCGGTCAGTTATTACCGCATATGTGATGAAATAGACCAGGGAGGCTATAAGTAAGATGACGGCGAGAAATGCTCCCATGGCAGCGAGGATGAAGCGCCAGCGAAGTTTTTTCAGCATTTTTCCACCTCCAGTGAATAACCGGAGCCGCGGATGGTCCTGATCTCGACGTTGGCGCCGATAGAACGCAGTTTCTTCCTGACAAATCCAATATGTGTCCATACAACGTCGATGTCTGAGTCTGATTCAAAGCCCCAGATCCTGTCCATCAGGTGCTCTGTGGAGAACACAAAGCCCGGGTGAAGCACGAAGAGCTCGATCAGCTGGTATTCCTTATTTGTGAGCTTGACGCTCTTGTCACCGGCCCTCATCTCATAGCGGTTGCCGTCGAGGATCAGGTTGCCGACCTGCTGGAGGGAGTCGGAATAATTCTCACTTCTTCTGCCCAGTGCCTTGATCCTGGCGATAAGCTCGCTTGTGGCAAAGGGCTTGGGGAGGTAATCATCGGCACCGGCCTCGAGTCCTGCTACCCTGTCTTCGATCTCAGCTTTTGCAGTGAGCATCAGTACGGGGGTGGTGATGTGGTTTTTGCGGATAAGAGAGAGGACTTCGAGGCCGTTCATGCCGGGCATCATGATATCTAACACGATGACTTCATATGTGTCGGAGGAGATATAGGACCATGCATCGTCTCCGTTGTGTACGATGTCAACGGAATATTTCGCTTTTTCAAGCAGGAGCTTTAAAGCTTTTGCTGTAGCGACTTCGTCTTCGGCGATCAATATACGCATGGTGTCCGCCTCCTTTTCGAACAGTCTATATGGGCAACCTGAAATGCACCTGAAATCCTGACAATAGTATAATACTTAATAGACACACTGTGTCCAAAACCCCGTAAACACGGCAATTCCCGCTTTGTGTCGTGTTAATTTCCTGCAGGATAACGTATCCTGACACCGGTCGAAAGGAGGGCCCAAACCTTGGATCAGAAAAAAACAGGACAATTTCTCAAGACCTTACGTAATGAGAAGGGACTTACGCAGGAACAGCTCGCTAAGCAGTTCAACGTGAGCAACAGGTCTGTCTCCAGATGGGAGACCGGAACGAATCTTCCCGATATCTCATTGCTGGTCGAGATAGCCGATTTCTATGATGTCGATGTCAGGGAGATCATAGACGGGGAAAGGAAAAGCGAGATGATGGATCAGGAAACAAGAGAGGTCGCCGATAAGATGGCGGTCTATGCAACGGGCGAGAAGAGCAAGCTGTTAAGGCTTGTCCAGGTATTGTCGATAATAGGAATAGGATTAACGGTCGTTGCAATAGTACTTCAGACTTTGGCGTATGAACCGGACTTAAGGCGTTCAGGCGCGATTTTTGCGACATTTTTAGGCTTTATAGTCATGTGCATACTCACGCTCTATGTAACGGGGCTCCTGCAGCGGTTTTCCAAGCACAGGAAGGCGGTAAAGGCAGTAAAGATAATTACCATTGTGTTGATGGCAATAGTCACTCACTATGTGGTTGTTGCAGTGCTCCTTTTCGCGGTAGTGTTCTCGTGGTACACGAATGCCAAGATCGAAGTCAGTACGGACGCTTCGGAGTTCAATAAGTACATTCATAATGAGCAGGACAAGGACAGCGAATACAGGATGGGCACATACGCTCTTTTCGATGTCATGCCGGAGAAGATCGAAGCAGATGTTACAGAGTATCAGCTGACTTACTACAATCCGTGGGACGGCCAGTATGTTGTATATATGACACTTGATTACGGCGAAAAGTATGATGAGGAGATCGCAAGGCTTCAGGCGATCGGAATCGATGACTACAAGGGCATCTATACAGTTACAGGTGAGCCGGAAGGATACAATCTGGTCGCAATGGATTCCGACGAGTATAACGGATTTGTATATGCCATGATACCTGAAGGTCAGGAAGGCAACACGAAGATCACCTACTGCGCGATTGTGTTCTGCAATTATTTCCTCGATCTGGATGTCCACAAGTACATGCCGGATAAGTATCTGCTGCCCGGATTCGATGCAACAGATGATAATCCGTACAGGCAGAAGATGTTGGATAAATAACAATCAAAAAATTAATAATAATCAAAGATAAATTGAATATTTACCACAACCTGTGTTGATACAATGAAAGCACCTGACTAATTAAAAAGCGAGGTGCTTTTATGTTGGATCTTAAAGGAAAATGGGTATTGGTAACAGGTGCTGCAAGGGGCATCGGAAGGCTTGCCGCGCTGAAGATGGCAGACTGCGGATGCAACCTCATTCTTCACAGCAGGGACATCTCCCACACAGCTTCTCTCGAAGAGGAATTGAAGGCAAAGGGCGCTTTGTGTCACTCAGTCTCAGCTGATCTTAATGATATTCCCTCAGTTCTGAAAATGCTCGAAAATATCGACGCTCTTGGCGTCGACGTCGACATCGTGTTGAATAACGCAGGCCTCCAGATCGCATACAGGACCGACTACTACAAGACACCTGCAGATGATTACACGGTAAGCTTTAATGTTAATACGATCGCTCCTGCCATGATCTGTTATCACTTCCTTCCGAAGATGATCGAACGCGGCTTCGGACGCATCGTAAATACGACGAGCGGTATCGACAAAGAGCCTGAGCAGGCTGGATATTCTGCAGCCAAGGCAGCGCTCGACAAGATCACAAAGGATATGGCATCAAGGCTCGGAGGAACAGGCGTTGCCATGAACCTTACCGATCCCGGCTGGTGCAGAACGGATCTCGGAGGACCCAATGCACCCAACGCACCCGAGAGTGCGATTCCGGGTGTTATCGTCGGAGCATTTGTTGAAGATAATATCAACGGACAGATCTTCCACGCACAGGATTTCGCCGGCATGACACTCGAAGAAGCAGTAAACAGCATCAAATAAAAAAGGAGATAATGTATGGAAAACTTCACGTTCTACTCACCCACAAAGTTCGTTTTCGGCAAGGGCATGGAAGCCCAAGCAGGCCCGCTCGTTAAGGCTTTCGGCGGCTCAAAGGTATTGATCCACTACGGCGGTGGAAGCGTTGTCCGGTCAGGTCTTTTAGACAGAGTAAAGGCTTCACTCGAAGGTGAAGGAATTCCCTATGTTGAACTGGGCGGCGTTAAGCCTAACCCGAGAAGCGGCCTCGTTTACGAAGGCATTGATCTTTGTAAGAAAGAGAGCGTTGATTTTGTTCTCGCAGTAGGCGGCGGTTCTGCTATCGATTCATCAAAGGCTATTGCAGCAGGCGTTGTTTACGACGGCGATTTCTGGGATTTCTATTGCGGCAAGCCGATCTTAAAGGCTCTCCCTGTAGGAACAGTTCTCACGATCGCAGCAGCAGGCAGCGAAGGCTCCGGCGACTCCGTTATCACGAAGGAAGAGGGCATGTTCAAGCGCGGCGCAAGCGGCGAGGGCATAAGGCCTAAGTTCAGCATCTTAAATCCTGAGCTTACACAGACACTTCCTCCTTACCAGACAGCATGCGGTATCACGGACATCATGGCTCACCTTTACGAGCGTTATCTCACAAATTCAAAGGATGTCGAAGTTACTGACCGTCTTATCGAAGCGCTCCTCATCACAATGAAGAACGAAGGTCCCAAAGTTATCTCTGATCCCAACGATTATCAGGCACGCGCAAACATCATGTGGGCAGGCACGATGGCTCACACAAATTCCTGCGGCGTCGGCCGTTCACAGGACTGGAACAGCCACAATATCGAGCATGAATTATCAGCTCTCTACGACTGCGCACACGGCGCAGGTCTTGCAGTCACAATGCCTGCAGTCTTCAAGTATGTAATGAATCACGATGTAGCACGCTTCACTCAGGTCGCAAACCGCGTCTGGGGTGTTGAGACAGCTGAAGAAGGCATCGAAGCTTTTAAAAACTTCCTCATCTCCATCGGCATGCCCTCCACATTGGGCGAGCTCGGCGGCAAGGAAGAGGACATCCCCACGCTCGTTAAGAATCTCTGCTACGGTGACGGGCGTGACGGCACGATCTCCGGCTTCGTTACCTTGAATGAGGATGACTGCACGAAGATCTATCAGGCAATGATCTGATCTTTTGCTTATAAACCAACTAATACCGGGGCTGTCTCAGATAATGAGGCAGCCCTTAAATTTGTGGAATAGTTGCTGTATTTGATCCGTAAGGTTTCTGTTTACACGCAATATGTGTTATAAATACTAACTGGGGAACATCAAGGTTGAATTAAGCTGCATTTCAGGTAGTAGCTCTCATGTTTTTGGTCATGATTATTTGTTGCAGATGATCTGTCATCTGCAGGGGATTTTGCATTGGAGATAATATGGAAAAAACATTGAACAACAAAAAGTATCTTGCAGTTTTACTTTCAGCAGTCATGTTGCTTGGAGCGTGTTCCAAAAAACAGCCGGATGTTTCTTTGAAAGAGGCAGTTACTGAAACCACAAATGATACAGGCAATGTATCTTATGAAGAATCAACAAAAGCAATAAAACAAGACGTGACGGGAAGTTTTCCCGCTTTCTATAATACTCAAATCGGGAAATGTA
>JAEFBC010000214.1 GCA_016292155.1 Saccharofermentans sp.
ACCTCCGGCCCACAGCTTAGAAGGCTGTTGCTCTATCCAGCTGAGCTAATGACCCTGGAGCGAGTGATGGGAATCGAACCCACGTGGTCAGCTTGGAAGGCTGAAGTTCTACCATTGAACTACACTCGCATATGCGGCACTTAAATCAAGTGCCTATGTATATTACACTAACGTTTGAAAATAATCAACTAAGAAATTTAGTTAGGTACCTTTGTTGTGAGATATGTCTCAGAAACAAAGAATCCGTCCTTTGTCTTGTACCAGATATTCTTAGCTACTGCAACGACAACTACAGTCTGGCCTCTTGTAAGAGTACCGACCTTATCGTATGTAGTTCCCGGACCGTTTCTTACATTGAGGAACTCACCCTTGTTAACATTTACATATAAGGTTCTTTCTGACTCAAGCTTTGTCTCTGTCCAGTTAACTTCTGTATCATTTACCATCGGTCCTGAATACACTGTAAGCGTAGTAGTGGGAGCCGTTGTAGTTGTAGTTGTTGTTACTTCTGTAGTCTCAGTCGTAGTTTCTGTAGGTTCTTCCTTCTTACATCCGACCAGACCAATACAAATAACGCCAGCCATAAATGCTGTAAGTGCGGTTGTAAATCTTTTTCTGTTCACAATAGTCACCTCCGCTTATACGTTTACGGAATTATTTACTTTATTATTACACACTTTGCGTGTAAATATATTTAATTTTTGTTACATAATAAGCCAAATTTAGATTTTTTCAAAATTTGCACTTAAACCGGACCGGTCTTCACGTCATCCTCAAGGATATAGAACGCTTCGTGGTCCCTGTATCTCCCGTTTATATGCATATAGGAGATCCTCTGCCCTTCATAATGGAACCCGACCCTCTTGACGAGATTTAAGGAGGCTTCGTTCTCAGGCAGGATGAACGCTTCGATACGGTGCATCTTATATTCGTCGAAAACAAAAGCCATCGCGCCTTTCAGAGCTTCTGTCATGTATCCCTTGCCTGTATGATCCTTATCAAGATGGTATCCGCAGGCGCATGACATCATTCCGCCGTAAGCAAAGTTAAAGAAAGAAACACGTCCGATGATCTCCCCTGTCTCCCTGGATATTATCCACAAAGGAACAAGGGTTCCCTCCAGAAATGACTCGTAATCGTATGCAAGATACTTTTTCTGCATAGAGACGGTGAAGTAATCTTCCGTATGAGTCTGGGCAAACTGCTTATGGAACTCCCTGTTCCTGATAAAATACGCAGCTGCTTTGGGAGCTTCACTCTTGCGCAGAACACAAAGTCTTAAACGGTCGGTCTCAAGAGCAAGCACTTCTGACCTGCTCCTGTTATTCGCGACTTTATATCCGGCTCTGGGCATTTTCTTAAGATCCTTATCAGGCTGTTGCAGCTGTCTCGGCAGTATCTGATGTGGTCGTCTCTTCAGTATCCGAACTTCCCTTGCCGTAAAGGATCTGCTCCCTGGCATAAAGTCCAGCCTTAGAGATCAGGCCGTCCGGCCAGTGACCTGCTTTCTGCTCATCAGTATATTTATCTGAGATGAGATTAAGCGCATTGGAGTCATTATTTACCTTGCTTCCGATAGCATAGATGCACCAGGAGACTCTGTTCTCTGATAAGAACTCAAGCCACTTATCACTCTCGAGATAATATATTCCGCCCTTCATGTCGATGCTGCAAAGACACCATTCGGATACGAACATGCAGTATTCCTTTTTGAGAGCTTTCTGTATAGCTTCTCTCTGTTCCTCTCCGTGAGCACCGGAGAAGATACGGCACGCATAGGCGATATTGTCAAACTTGAGCTTTGTCTTGGAATCAACAACGGCACCGATATCAAGTCCGTTTCCGGGAGCATCAACGATGACAAGGCTCTTGGGGCTGTTGGTCCTTATAGCCTTGATGACGTCAGTAACAAAAGGAACAGTTACCTTGGTCCATTCATCCTTTATCGGATTTGCTGCATCAGGGGTCGAATCGTCATTGGCGATCTCGTAAATAAGATTCGGAGAATCGGAATAGATCGCTGAGATCCTCGTAAACAGGTCGACAGCAGCAGTCTTGGTCTCAGTAGCTTCCTTATCGTATCCGACGTTCCAGTCGATGATGATGTATATGCCCTGGTTTACGCACATATCGATGATCTTGCAGATTGGATCGAAATACTTATCAGGATCTTTCATATAACCTGTATCGGCATCACCGTTTATCGTGATCCTGAGAACATCGCATCCCCAGTCTTCAGCCAATGTCTTAACTACTTCAGGCGTAAAGAAATCCACGCAGTCCTGGATACCGTAAGAACTCATACCCCTAAGGATAACCTGCTCACCCTTGCTGCTCCAGAGCATGGTTCCCTTCGTCGTAAGGTTACCGTATCTCTCTGCTACTTTCTCAGTAACGACAGCTTCACTGCCGGGCTCTGTTGATTCAGGTGTTGTCTGCTTTGTGGTTACTTCAGGTTCTGTTTCTGTAGGTTCTGTAGATGGTGTCGTTGAAGGCAATGTTTCCGGTCCTAAGTTCGTCGAACATGATGAAAGTAAAACCGTTCCCGAAATTATCAATACGGATAATCCGTAAGTAAGTCTGTTCATTAAAAATTTACCTCTCAAAACAATCAAAAAATGCTAAAAGATTGTTTTATTTTTATGTTTTGATTGTATAATCAAAAGTATTATAGAGCAAAGTATACCAAAAACTATAAATATTTCAGGTTATTTTGGTGAGAGTGATGTTTTTTTCTGAATTTTACTCTATAATATTGTTGAGTATTACGATAGTAGGAGTCTAACCTATGGGACGCACTGACGCTTTGAAAGACAAAATCCTCAAACTCGGATCGAAGCAGAAACTTGGCGCACTGCTCAAATACGCTGACAGCCAGGAAGATGACGTACGTATGACTGTAGCTATGGCTATGGGAATGTGCCCTAACTATGAGGCAGGAATGGCTCTTATTCCCCTTTTACGTGACTCATCCCCTATGGTAAGAGCAGCAGCAGCTACAGCAGCAGCTGACATCCACGCTAAGCACTGCGAAGAATATGTAAAGAAGCTCGCATTTGCTGACTCAGATCCTAACGTAAGACAGGTTGCAAAAGCTGCTTTCGATAAGCTCAAGGACAGCGTAGTCTGATAATGAATTAAGTTAAAAAATGAAGGGCACTCGATTGAGTGCCCTTTTTATTTTCTAACTATTTTCCTTTGGGAGAAATTGATATTGGTTTGCGAGCGGTTTCCGCACAAGCGAAGCGCGGAGGACCTTAGCGAGCAAACTAAGATCAATCTTCGATTGGAACTATCTCGTCCTTATCCTTGAAAATGTGCTTTTCGGGAATGACGCCTCTTACTCTTGAGAGAGGATATACACGGCAGCCTCTGCCGATAACCGTACCGGGATTAAGAACGCTCTGGCAGCCTACTTCGACATTATCGCCGACAATTGCTGCGAACTTCTTAAGGCCTGTCTCGATTACCTCATCACCATTCTTAACGCAGACCAATGTCTTGTCAGACTTGACATTGGATGTGATAGCGCCTGCACCAAGGTGTGACTTATATCCGAGGATGGAATCGCCTACATAGTTATAGTGAGGAACCTGAACGTTATCGCTGATGATTACGTTCTTAAGCTCTGTGGAGTTGCCGATTACGCACTTTGAACCGATGAGCGCGCTGCCTCTGATGAATGCGCACTGACGTACTTCAGTCTCAGGTCCGATGATGCAGGGGCCTGCAATATATGCAGAATCGAAAACCTTTGCACTCTTAGCGATCCAGATGCCTTCGCCCTTGTTCTCATAAACTTCAGGATCAAGTGTGGGGCCTAACTGGAGAATGAATTCCTTGATAAGGGGGAGTGCTTCCCAGGGATATTTCTTGTCTTCAAGGATGGGCGCGGCCAATGTGTGTGTTAAGTCGATAAGATCTTTTGTCTCAAGCATTTTATTTCCTTTCCGCCCTCCTCTTACCCGATTTGGGCAATGAGAATCATTTGTTAGACGAGTAAACCGTGACCGGTATCTCTCCTGGCTGCTGGCGGTCGACACGGAAGTATACTCCGTTGTCTCTGGGCTTTACATTAACCTTAAGGTTAACGATACCTGTATTCTCATCGTTAATGTTGCTGTAATCGACAGAAGCGATGATGTCATCAGGTGTAAGCATATTAAGTGTATTAGCACGTCCTACGATCGTGATGTCAACCGTACTGACAGGATACTGTACCCACATATTGTCAGGCAGATCACTATCCTGATACTTGCTGATCGGAACGGTCATATTCTTTGTAACTACAGGGTTCGTAATGATCTGGATATACATCCAGAGCATTGTGGAGAGGAACAGTGACAATAAGAAGAAAATGATCCTTGTAGCTGTACTTACTCTCTTGGAGTTGGATGTCTCATCGGCTTCCTTTGTACGGATAGAGATCGGGACAGCGGTCTCACCTGCCACTTCAACCTGTGTGGTAGCTACGATCGGCTCAGCGGGAGCTGTCTCTGTAGCATTTGAAGAAGAGGTCTTTGCCTTTGCTGACTTCTCTACATCTTCAGGACTCAGAACAGTATCTGTCTTATCTGCGGAATTGCCGCGGAGCTTATCGATGATCCTGCCGAACAATGACTTGTTCTCAGCACCGTATTCCTTAAGTCCGAGAAGATATGAGAGATTTGCTTCAAGTTCTTTTGCAGATCTCATCTCGAAAAGTCTGCCGTTAACCGCAATGGAAGTCTTTCCTCTCTCCTCGGAAACTACAACTGCAACTGTATCACCCATCTCGCTCGCACCGACAGCCGCTCTGTGGCGTGTTCCCGTGCGCTCCAAAGAATGCATGGTGACTGAAAGAGGAACATGGCATCTTGCAGCAATGATCCTGCCGTCTCTGATAAGAAGGCCGCCGTCATGCATGGGCGAACCCTTATAGAAAATACTCTGCAGAACGGAGCTCGTTACTTCGGAATCGAATGTAACGACATTCTCCTGGGATAAGAGCTCGTCGAGCTTGGTCTTCCTCTCGATAAGGATAAGAGCACCGGTATATGTCCTGGACATTTCCTTGCATGCTGAACTTATCTCCTTGATAAAGGTCGTAAGCTCTTCCCTTGTCATTACAGATTCGCTGTGTCTGAAAGGATTTGCTGCATTGGACGTCCTTAAGCCAACCGTCTCAAGAGCTCTTCTGAGTTCCGGCTGGAACAGTACTACGAAAAGGATCGCTACGATATAAAGAACGCGGTTAAAGAGGAACCCGACCATGTCGAGTCCTACAAGACCGCAGAAAGCTACGAAGATCAATACGAAAACGATACCCTTGATAAGCTGCCATGCTCTTGTCTGTCTGATGAACATAAGGAGCGTGTAGAAAAGGAACGTTACGAGGGCGATATCGATCGCATATCTGATGAAGTCCCATAAGCTGCCAAAGAAGAGCGTGCCTTCGCCAAGGCTCTTAAAAAGCTCGCCCAAGAACTCGAATATTTGGCTGATTACAGATGTATTAGACATCGATCATGTCCTTCTTAATATGCTTATCTTATTTAGTATAACATAAGCAGCCATATTCAATGTCGGATTTTTTGAAAGAGTATCGTATTTTAAGTGCTGCTCTCAGACGGCTTAGCAGTCTCAGATGTCGACTCAGAAGTCTCAGTAAAATACGTCTGTCTGGTAGCTTCCTTCTTGAACTGCTCATACTGGGCAGGTGTCATACCCTTATCGGAACCCTTAAGCAGCGATTCGATAACTATGAAAGCAACACAGTTGACCCTTATCTGGAGCCTGTCACCTGAGCAGTCGATCTCACCGTCATTATTCCTGTCTACATCTTCTGTGATAAGAAGCTCATCGAGGAAATATGTGCAGTCAGAAGGAGTTCTTCTTACCTTGCCTCCGAAGTCCTGAATGTTAAGGTTCTTGGTCTCCTTCATCTTGTCTAAAGACGTGTAGTTATAGTCAAAGCTCTCGAAATATACGACCGGAATACCTCTCTCGTCAAAGAGCTTATAGTCTGACATAGTACCGGAGACCTCATTATAGATGTCCTTATATCCGTCTTCGTTGACGTCGAACCTAAGTCCGGACTCATTGTAATAGAGGTCGAACCTGTAATATGTGTAGAGAGGGTTTGCAAAGCACACGTCGTAAGCCTGGTAGAGCTTTCTTCTCATCTCATATTTCTGGGTGGAAAGCAGAGACTTATATCCTGAAGAAGCATATACCTTGTCTCCGGCATAAAGGCTGTCGATATCGTACATGACGTCGATGCTGAGGAGTTCTTCTCCCTGAAGCGAAGTAACGAATTTCTCCGCGCCTGCAAAGTTATCTGTACCGGCACCGAAGAACACAAACCAAACGTCATAAGAGATATTGGTATATTCCTTGAAAGCCATCATGGCTGTAAGGACGCAGGCAGTTCCAGAAGCGTTATCCGAAATGCCGTCAAAGACATATTTCGGGCGCTCGGTAGGCTCAGCCTCACCATCTGCTTTCTTATCATCTTTTTTCTTATCATCCTTTTTCTTATCATCCTTCTTCTCATCCTCTTTCGGGGCATACTCGGGAAGGACTGCAGCATCGTAGTGAGCGCCGATCACGGCAACCCTGTGCTCGATCTGATAAGTGCCGTCCGGCTGGTGGACATAAAAACCCGTTCCGGGAATCTTTACAATATAATTGGCAGATGTTCCGGCCTCTTCCTTGTCGAATTTCTGGATCTCAGGCGTATAGCCGAGTTCCCTTATCTTGGATTCGATGTAATCGCCTGTCGCCTTCTCACCCTCAGAGTAAGCTGCTCTCTCAGGGAATTTAGCTGCGATCTCTCTGGCGATATCAGAGCCGAATGATCCATAATCAGCGGTCCTTCTGCCTGTTTTCTCTTCCTTTTTGCAGGAAGTTAAAAGCAGCGGCTGTGCCAAAACCGCAAAACACATTGCTGTTGCTGCTATTTTCTTAAGTCTTGTACTGTTCATAACTTTGCTATTATACCCTAAGCTTCCTCATCTTTTGCGGCAACTTGTGAAGAGCTTGGAGTAATCTTCTTCAGACGCTCCTCCAAAATAGCCAAAGCCTCATCGGTAGTGGGGTTAGCGATTGCCCAGCTGCCCTTGCCCTCAGTCTCTTCATAGCAGACAAGAGAATCAGCCGAATTAGATCCTTTCTTATAGGAATCCCTGAGGGAATTCATTATCGCATTGAAGCTTACGCCCTTAAGCTCCGTGGGAAGCCCCAGTTTAAGATAGATTGCTGCAAAAGCAGGTCTTGCCTTGTCCGGAACGGTCGCATAAAGGCTTAAAGCCAGCGCCTCACCCTCCGAATAGTTCATAAACCTGAAATAACCTTCTATTGCCTCCGAGAGCTCTGAACCAAGTGTCAGAAGCAACGGATTCTTCTTGTCGATGGCAGCTCTTGCCGCATAGATCCTGTTAAGGAACACCCTGATATCCGAAGGCTTGGAGCCCGACATCTCGATCAACTCGGTCAGAAGTCCGAAGTCAGCGAGCAAGGCATACCTGATTATCTGTGAATAACCGTTGGGAATGAACTTCTTGGGAACCGTCGAAAGGTATGTCGGATCGATAAATACCGCAGTCTGCGAGATTGCGACGGATGCAGTATTCTTGCGGCTTCCGGAATTAAGATAAGCCTTATCCGAGCAGCACGTCTCAGCCATAGACGAGAGCGTCGTCGGAACTGCGATGTAACGGGACTTGCCCGTATAAAGAGCTGCTGCAAAAGACGCGATATCAAGAACCTGGCCGCCGCCCAATGCTATTATCCAGTCATTGGCATTAAGACCGTATTCATTAAGTTCTTTTACCACGTTGTTGACCTGCGAAAGGTTCTTTAACTGCTCTCCCTCTTCGACAGTGATGAGGCATGTTTTGATGTTCCTTAAGACGAACTGCTTCTCAAAGGCATTGTAATAATATGCGCTTACCTGTCTGTCAGAGATAATGGCTGCCTTGATCTGGCGGTCTCCCAGGTCTTTATTACCGTACTGCTCGAGAATAAACCCGGCGACGAATTCCTCCGCGATACCGCTTCCCGTAAAGCAATCGTAGCTCCTGTTGCAATCAAGTCTGTCCAAGATCTTAAAGGCTCCTTTCGGTCTTCAAAGTCAATTTGTATATTACCACAAAAGTGTTAGAATATACGCTCAGGTAAATTTATTAATAGAGGTTATGTATGAAAATAAGAACGAGATTCGCACCCAGCCCTACGGGCTTTATGCATGTCGGTAATCTTCGCACCGCCCTTTACGAGTACCTTACGGCAAAGCACGAAGGCGGCACTTTTGTATTGAGGATCGAAGATACTGACCGTGAACGCTATGTCGAGGGAGCGACTCAGGTTATATATGACACAATGAAGCTTGCAGGTCTTGAGCACGATGAAGGACCTGATATCGGCGGCGAGTTCGGTCCTTACGTTCAGAGCGAGAGGCTTTCCATGTACAAGCCCTATGCCGAGCAGCTCGTAGAACAGGGCAAGGCTTACAGATGCTTCTGCACCAAGGAGCGCCTTGAAGCTCTTAAGGAGAATGCTCCTGAGGGTACAGGCTACGACCGTCATTGCAGAGACTTGTCTCCAGAAGAGATCCAGAAGAACCTGGATGCAGGAATGCCTTATGTTATCCGTCAGAAGATGCCTCTTACAGGCTCTACTTCCTACCATGACCTGGTTTACGGTGATATCACATTCCCCAACGAGGATCTGGACGATCAGGTTCTTATCAAGACAGACGGCTTCCCTACTTATAACTTCGCTAACGTCATCGATGACCACACAATGGGCATCACGCACGTTGTAAGAGGCAGCGAGTACTTATCTTCCACACCTAAATACAATCTCCTTTACGAAGCATTCGGCTGGGAGATCCCCACATATATCCACCTGCCGCTCATCATGGGCAAGTCAGTTGACGAGGAAGGCAACGAGGTCATCTCCAAGCTTTCAAAGCGTCACGGCTCCACAGGCTTCATGGATCTTGTTAACGAAGGTTATCTCCCTGAGGCGATCATCAACTACATCGCCCTTCTCGGCTGGGCGCCCAAGGACACAAGAGAGATTTTCTCCCTGCCTGAGCTCATCGAAGCATTCGATATCAACGGCATCTCCAAGTCACCTGCCGTATTCGACTACGACAAGCTCTCATGGGTCAACCAGGAGCACATCAAGGCTATGTCCGATGAGGATTTCTTAGAGCACGCTAAGCCCTTCTACGATGAAGCAGGCGTTGATGCTTCATGCTATACGCTCCTTGCTGAGCTCTTAAAGCCCAGGATCGCAAAATTCAACGAGATCACAGAGAAGCTCTCCTTCATCAAGGAATACGGTGATTTCGACCTCGCACTTTTCGAACACAAAAAGAGCAAGTCCACATTGGAATCTTCCAAGGAAATGCTCGAAAAGGCTATCCCCGTCCTTGAGAACTTGGACTGGGACAGAGACGCTATCACTGAAGCAATGAAGACACTGGCAGAGAGCCTTGAAGTCAAGAACTCTGTTGTTATGTGGCCTGTAAGGATCGCTGCTGCAGGTGTTGCGGTAACCCCCGGCGGATGTGCTGAGGTTATGCTCCTTTTAGGCAAGGAAGAATCTCTTAAGAGAATTAAATACGCTTATTCAAGACTTTGATCGGGAGAATATGAGAAATGGCTGAAAGCAAGAATTTTATTGAGCAGATCATTGACGAAGAGCTCAAAGAAGGCGGAAGAGTTTACGGTAAGAAGATCCACACCAGATTCCCGCCCGAACCGAACGGTTACCTTCACATCGGTCACGCAAAGGCGTTAGAGATCGACTTCGGTACCGCTGAGGCTTATAACGGACTTTGCAACCTCAGAATGGACGACACGAACCCCACCAAAGAGGATGAGGAATACGTAGAGGCCATCAAGGAAGACATCCACTGGTTAGGTCATGACTGGGATGACAGATTCTTCTATGCTTCCGAGTATTTCGAGAAGATGTACGAATTTGCGATCGAGCTCATCAACAAGGGCCTCGCATATGTCTGCGAGCTTACACCTGACCAGATGAGAGATATGAGGGGCGATACAAAGACTCCCGCAGTCTCCCCTTACAGAGACAGACCTATCGAGGAGAGCTTGGATCTCTTCAAGAGAATGAGAGCCGGTGAATTCGAAGACGGTAAGATGACTCTCCGTGCTAAGATCGATCTCGCTTCAGGTAACTTCAACATGAGAGATCCCGTTATCTACAGAATCAATCACCTGCCTCACCACAGAACAGGCACAGAATGGTGCATCTATCCTATGTACGACTTCGCTCATCCGATCGAAGACGCATTGGAAGGTATCACACACTCCCTCTGCTCTCTCGAGTTCGAGGCTCACAGACCTTTGTATGACTGGGTCGTAAACAACATTTCTGTTGAGTGCAAGCCCCGTCAGATCGAGTTTGCAAGACTCGGTATCACACACACGGTTCTTTCCAAGAGAAAGCTCCGTGCCATGATCGAAGCCGGTATCGTTGACGGATGGGATGACCCCAGAATGCCTACACTCTGCGGTCTCAGAAGACGTGGTTACACACCTGCTTCGATCCATAACTTTAGCAGCAGAAACGGCGTAGCAAAGGTCAACTCCGTTGTTGATTTCGCATTCCTTGAATACTGCTTAAGAGAAGATCTTAACGATCACGCTCAGAGAGCAATGGCTGTCTTAAAGCCTATTAAGCTCATCATCGACAACTATCCTGAGGGTCAGTCCGAAGATTTCGACGTTGAGAACAACCCCAAGGATGAGAACGCAGGCACACGTAAGGTATCTTTCTCAAGAGAACTCTGGATCGAATCAGAGGACTTCATGGAGGTACCCGCGCCCAAGTACTTCAGACTCTTCCCCGGCAACGAGGTACGTCTCAAGTCCGCTTACGTTGTAAAGTGCGTATCCTGCGATCACGACGAGAACGGCAACGTAACTGCTGTTCACTGCACATACGATCCTGATTCAAGGGGCGGCAATACGCTTGACGGCAGAAAGATCAAGTCAACTATCCACTGGGTAGACGCAAACAACTGCGTTGACGGCGAGATCAGACTTTACGACAGACTCTTTACCACAGAGCAGCCTGACCTTGCTGACTGCAACTATCTCGACTTCATCAATCCTGATTCACTCGAGATCGTTAAGGGCGCCAAGCTCGAAGCATTCCTTAAGGACACAAAGCCCTCTGACAGATTCCAGTTCTTAAGAACAGGCTACTTCTGCGCTGACTCCAAGGATTCGACTCCTGATCATCTCGTATTCAACAGAGCTGTATCTTTGAAGGATAGCTACAAACCGGAGTAAAACGCATCGATAATTTAAGTAAAAAGGGCTGTCGTAACAGGCAGCCCTTTTGCGTTTCTTCGAAAATACAGACGATCAAACAGTTATATAAGCTCCTGCCTGAGCTTTCCACATGTCAGCGTACTTGCCGTTCATAGCAAGGAGTTGCTCATGGTTGCCTTCTTCAACGATCTTTCCATCTTCAAGCATGAAGATGTGGTCAGCGATCCTTGTAGTTGACAGACGGTGCGAAATGAAGATAACAGTCTTATCTCCTGTTGCACCGAGCATTGCATGGTTAAGCTGATACTCTGCAATAGGATCAAGCGCCGATGACGGCTCGTCAAGTATCATAAGTCCGGCATCCTTATAGAAAACACGCGCGATAGCAAGCTTCTGTGATTCACCGCCTGAAAGATTTAAGCCCTTCTCATCAAACTCCGTTGTAAGCATGGTATCAAGACCCTTAGGGAGCCTC
>JAEFBC010000039.1 GCA_016292155.1 Saccharofermentans sp.
GGTTGATGTTAACGTTCATCCGCAGAAATCTGAGGTCAAGTTCAGCAATGACGGCGATATCTTCAGACTCGTATATCACGGAATAAAAGATGCCCTTACAAAGAGCGGCGAAGCAGGCATGACCTTCAACGGTATCGCCGAAAAGGTTGAAGAGGAAGCAAATTCAGGAACACAGCTCCGCTACGATTTCTCTGCATCAGCAGCTGCACCCAAATCTGCTGCAAGACCTTCATCCGCGCCAGCAGCATCTCATAAACTGAATCCTCAGGGAAGTCCCGTGCAGGCTAACAAACTCCTGCAGATCTTATCTGAATTCAAGCCTGATATCGAAGCATTGAAAGAATCAACGGCCGAGCCTTCAGCAAAGCCCGAAGAGACTGTTGAAGAGCCTTTTGAGTCAGCACCTCCCGCACCTGCCATTATCGATGACGTTCAGGAGAACAGGACTCTTACAGATATCGACAGACTTGCGGCTGCAAGCTTTGTAGGCATTATATTTTCGACTTATATCATTCTGCAGAATGAAGATGTCTGCTTTATCGTTGACCAGCACGCAGCTCACGAGCGTGTGCTTTATGAGGAATTCATGGTCAAGAAAAAGCCGGGTATCGCGCCTGCCGTAGAACAGGTCTTAACACCGCAGATCATTACGCTTTCGTGGGAAGATTACAGCTTCGTCGAAGATAATATCGAGAGGTTTAAGGAGAACGGTTTTGAGCTTGAGCTCTTAGGCGACAGACAGATCGCGGTAAGAACAGTTCCCCTCGGAAAAGCCGGAAAACAGTCGGAAGTCTTCAGTGCGATCCTTGTTGATCTTAAGCGTGAAGTGCCTTCCAAATCAGAGATATGGTACCAGCTTATCCAGACGACTGCCTGCAAGGCGGCAATAAAAGCAGGTGATAAGATCACCCCGCAGGAAGCCATGAAGCTCATCGAATCGCTCTCGAAGCTCGAAGATCCTTATCACTGCGCGCACGGAAGACCGACATTCTTTACGGTCTCCAAGAAAGATTTCGAGAAGAATTTTAAGAGAATAGTCTGATGGATACATCTTTCCCCATATTCGAAAAGTATTCATACATACCGATTATCGCAGGACCTACTGCGAGCGGTAAGAGTGCGCTGGCTTTAGAGATCTGCAGGAAAGCTTGCGGCGAACTTGTCTGCGCCGATTCGATGCAGATCTATAAATACCTTGATGTGGGAACAGCTAAAGATACAAAGGATGAGATAGGCGATGTCCCGCATTACATGACCGATATAATCGAACCCGGCGAAAATTTCTCTGTTTACGACTATGTAAGCACGGCGATCCCGATCATAAGGGATATTCTCACGAGGGGTAAACTGCCTGTAGTATGCGGCGGTACAGGTCAATATATATCGTCACTTCTTTACGGCCTTGATTACGGAACCGGCGATGAGGAAGCTGAAGCCGAAGCTACTTCAAAACTAACTGATGAGTTTGAGCAAAACGGCATAGATCCTTTGTATTCAAGACTTAAGGAAATAGATCCCGAAGCTGCAGATAAGATCGATCCGCAGAACACAAGACGTGTAATAAGAGCTCTTGCTGTTTATGACGCCCTGGGAATCACGTTCACAGAGAAGAATAAGCAGTCCAAAGTAAACGGACCTGAATTCCCGTTTAAGGTCTTCATGATCGACTGGGACAGGGAAGTGCTATATGACAGGATCAACAGAAGAGTCGGAATCATGATCGATAACGGCATTGTCGATGAAGCAAAAAAGCTTCTCGAAAATAACGTCGACAGAAAGTCGACATGTTGGCAGGCAATAGGCTATAAAGAGATGCTCAAATACCTTGAAGGTGAAGAGACTTTAGAGCAGGCCGCTGACAGGATCAGGATAGGCACGAGACATTATGCAAAAAGGCAGCTTACATGGCTCCGCAGCATGGGCGGAGATGTTACTCCGGTTAAGCCTGATGATCCTGAAATAAACGCAAAGATCGTACTGGATCTTTGCAGGAAAAAATAACGAAAAAAAAGTCTCTAAAACAATGAAAACAACTTCAAAAAAATATGGGGAAATCTCAGTGTTTTGAGATATCCCCAGTAAGTTTATTTTGAGTGAATAAAGTAAATTTCAAGTTTAGTCTCAATGTGTAAAATTTTGCATTTTTTGCTTGAAATCTGGCGCAGAGCAAGCATAATAAAAGTACAAAACTTAATACGGAGGGAGGTAGTTAATCAATTGTATATCTATGTAATCCAACTACCTTGCCAAGGATCCGGCAACCTTCCGTATTAAAGGGAATTGGTGAGTAATCATCATTCTCAGGGAAGAGATAAGGAATTCCGTTCTTTTTGCCAAATCTCTTAACGGTAGCTTCATCCTCAATCAAAGCAGCAATGATATCACCTTCATCACAGGTGTTCTGCTTACGCACAATAATCAGATCGCCATCAAGAATGTGAGCATTGATCATACTGTTACCACGGACCTTTAGCATAAAAGCTTCGGAATCCCCGATCAAAGACTTGCTGACAAGGAATGAGTCACTGTGATCTTCGTGAGCGTATATCGGAATACCTGCTGTGATCTTACCTACAACAGGAATCTTTCTGAACCCGGCCAATTCAGTAACGCTTGCTGCAGGTGAATAATCAGCAGAAGTATCTTCGGTACCTTGCTTAATTACTATAGCTCTTCTGAGTCCCGGTCTGTACTCGATCCTACCCTGGCTGTCCAGTTGTTTTAGATAAGTATGAACGGAGGATGTGGACTTAAGTCCGACACCTGCGCAGATATCACGCACAGAAGGGGAAATCTGTTTGTTATTGATATAGTCACAAATATAGTTGTAGACCCGTTCTATAGTCTTCTTGTCGTTAGTCTGCATAAGTGCCCTCCAAACATATTTTCTCTAATATTACCATTTCTGGCATTCATGTCAAACGTTTGTTCAGAAATGGCTGCTTTTCCAGAAAGGAGATCTAATGTCGAATAATAGATATAACAGAATAACAAGAGACGAAGCTATTGAGAATGCGACAACTTTCGAAGAGGCAAGAGCAATAATTGTATCCAGGCTTAATGACCTTCGCGGTGACCTTTCCGATAAGTCACCATTAGAAGATTCCATTGTTGCCGAGATATTCCGTGCCAGGGAGGATAAGAAGCAAAGTCTTATGGATCTTTATGCCGGATACTTCTCGCCTTGCAAAGTAACAGACACGGGTTTTATCCCGAAGGCACAGACTGATATGAATGAGCTGATGATCAATTTTTCAGAAGGATTTAAAACATTCATCCAGTCAATGGAGGAACAATATGTAAATACCATTATCAGAAGAAGACGTGCCACGATCCTTTTGAACAGGATGCTTACGATCAAAATGCCGTGTGCATTGATAATGTATCTTTATTACTATAAGCATCTCGATGCTCAAGAGGTCGAGGATCTCCTGTTCATAAGCAGGGCCACTTTCTACAGGCTGAAGTCCTATTCGATAAATGCTATTACAAAGCTGTATTATCCTTCCGATAAGAAGGATGGAGGCGATGACAGGGAAGAATCTATGGAAACTGCCTAACTATCGCACTTCTTACTTTTGACAAACAATGCTATAATCGCCCTTAAGGTAAATTCATATGGCATTGAATCAGGAAGACAGAAATACAGAATCAACATCATCAGCGAGCAATCTAAGCAGTTTAGTGCTTGATTTTCTCGGATGCGCTTACCGTGCAACGGTAAGGCTTATAAAGGGTCTGCCTTCAAGGTTCCTGGCTTTTGTTAAGCGCAAGATCAAGGAATACAGAAGCAGACCCAAGAGAAAAGATATCAGCCGTGTTTATGTTGTAGTCGGTTATACGACTAAAAAGCGCGTCGATGAGAAGTTCAATGCCGAGAGGCGCATGATGATCATCAGAAGAGGTCTTCTTGTACTTATATTCGTATTGATACTTCTGATCGCAGTAGACAGATTAACCGGAGCTATTAACTACGGAGAAGTATCCCAGATATTCGGAATCGAAGAGTGGGGGCAGGTAGTGGAGAACGATCCTTTTGCTGACAGAACAGCGGAAAGCTCAGCTCCGGTTGCATCTGATTCAGGTAATTCCTGACCAAATTGATAGGTAAATTAAGAAATGTTGACAAAATGAAAGTTTGCAAATGCGAACTTTCATTTTTTAATTGCCTATTGAAATCTCGAAAGTCTTGTAATACTATACATAACGATTGGTTTAAACTAGGTTGTTTTACCTAAGCTTTCAGTCTATAAAATGAAATTTTAGCCACGAGAACTTGCAAAATCTGTTCCGGGCAGAAGAAAGGTGGAAATCTTATGGATTACAAGATTGAGAATGAGTATCTTAACGATCTCATGCAGAAGGTTATGATCAGAAATGCAGGCGAGCCTGAGTTCTTCCAGGCAGTATATGAGTTCCTTAACTCTA
>JAEFBC010000215.1 GCA_016292155.1 Saccharofermentans sp.
GGTTGTTGATTTTTCTGAGGGCAAGGCTCTTATCGTAAACAACGCAGACTGGCTCAGGAACCTCAATTACATCGAGTTCTTAAGAGAAGTAGGAACACACTTCTCCGTTAACAAGATGCTCACGGCTGAGTGCTACAAGCAAAGACTTGAGAAGGGTCTTTCCTTTCTTGAATTCAACTATATGCTCATGCAGGGCTACGACTTCTATTACCTCCATGAGAAGTACGGCTGCAACCTTGAGTTCGGCGGTGACGACCAGTGGTCCAACATCCTCGCAGGCATGGAGCTCGTACGCCGTAAGAAGGGCGATTCCGTATACGGTCTCACATTCACTCTCCTTACAAACAGCGAGGGCAAGAAGATGGGTAAGACAGCTAAGGGGGCTGTATGGCTCGATGCTGAGAAGACACCTGTTTTCGATTTCTATCAGTACTGGAGAAACGTTGACGACGCTGACGTTATCAAGTGCATGAAGCTTTTGACATTCCTCGAGATGGACGAGATCAACGAGTACGCAAAGCTTAAGGACTCCGCTATCAACGAAGCAAAGAAGAGACTCGCTTACGAAGTTACAAAGATCGTTCACGGCGAAGAGGCTGCAGATATCGCAAAGAAGACCGCTGAGGATCTTTTCGAGAATGCGGGAAGATCTGAAGACATGAAGACCACTGAGATCACAGCTGATGAGCTCTCCGGCGGATTCCAGATCGCTGACGCTCTCGTTAAGGCAGGTCTCATGAAGTCCAAGGGCGAAGCAAGAAGAATGATCCAGCAGAAGGGCGTATATCTCAATGACGCAGTTGTTGAGGATCAGTTCTATGAACTCAAGGAATCTGACTTCGATGCAAACGGCGAGGCTATCGTCCGTAAGGGCAAGAAAAACTACCACAGATTCAAGATCGGCTGAAAGGCGCTGATAAATTGATTTTCCAAATCCCCGGCGCATACTGATGCCGGGGATTATTTATTGCTTTTTTAATCGGACTTTTTGCCCGCAATTCATTGAATTGCCTCACTTCTGGGGGTAAAATAAGTTTAACTTTTATTTCAGGAATGTTAGGAGGGACATAACTTATGAAGAAAATGCGTGCTTTTATTGCTTCATTCCTTGCAGCTGCTACACTTTTCACATTTACAGGATGCTCAAGCTTTAAGGTAATCGATGACGAGGATGTATTCTTCGATGCATTGGATGAAGCTGTAGGCATTGATGAGGACGAGACACTTCACGCCAAGAACACAAAGGTCAACGGCGATAAGGCTGAGTTCGTGATCCAGGCAAAGGACGGAGATAACTACTATTATTACGTCAGATTCAAGAAGGATGAAGACGCAATGGATTACTTCGACGAGTTCTATCAGGATTTCGATGAGCTCTTTGCAGAGAAGGAATTCGAGGGTTCCCATGCAATGTCAGTTAACAAGACCCGCGGAGCTATTACATTTAACGGCGAGGTTGAGAGCAGTGACAATATCGGAAACAAGCATTTCGGCTACGACAATGAGATCTATGGCGGACTCTATGTAAACAAGAACGTTTATATTGAGGTATATTCCATTAACGGCAGCAAGCGTGACAAGGAAAAGATCGATTCATTCCTTAAGACACTTGGCTTCCCTAAGCCCTGATCCATAAGGAACTTTAGCGAAAATACCACGAAGAGACCGGACAATTCCGGTCTCTTTTTTGTTTTGGGAACCATTAATAGTACACATGCCGGAAATGATATTTACAAACATATGTTCGGGGTGATAGAATGACGTCACTTTAATACGGACAGGAGGAATCCGGCATGACAGATAATGGCTTAAGATACACATATGATGGTACTTTCGAGGGTTATCTCTGCGCAGTCCTCGCCGCTTTAAGGTCGGGCAGGGTGCCGGCTTCGATAGAAGACCGCAGGATCTCGGACAGACCTGATATTGCCGTCAATGTCGCGACGAATCTTAAGGATGCGCAGTATCTTTATTCCACGATATCGGTCAGGAGCAGCGCCGAAGTCCAGCAGATGGTATCGGACTATTTCTTAACTGATGCAGGGAATATGGAGATCAATCTCTATAAGATGATCTTCTGCGCGCTTAAGTATGGAGCGAAGATCGCCGAAGATTATTCGAGCGTACTCATGAGCGGCATTCAGATGGCGATAAGGGACCTTTACAGGGAGGCCCAGTCGATACTGCCGGAACTGGATCTTTATATTGGGGAGGAGGCTTCGTGCGCTGTTATCAACCCCAGGAATTCTGTGCTTCCGATAATAAGGAATTCTGTTCTCAAACGCCGCGATATTGAGGACTTTATTATCTACGATAAGAGGCATCGTCTGCTCTTGGAGCGCAGTTCCGGACAGAACATGCTGCTCGATATATCTGATTTCCCCGTGCCCGATTTTAAGGATCCGCCGGAAGCATATTCCTATCTGTGGCCTTTTGTCAGGGACAAGCGCTTCGATGTGAGGATCATACCCGGGCAGAAAAAAAGCGGCTCTGCGATAGAGCCGCTCTGGTTAAAAGCTTCTTAAGGGCTTAAGATCACTTATTCTCTTCAGAAGATGATCTGATAGCCTTTCTCATGATCTTGCCGTTGAATGTCTTAGGAAGTTCATCTACGAATTCAACTACTCTGGGGTACTTATAAGGAGCTGTCTTTTCCTTAACGTAGTTCTGGATCTCTTTCTTGAGTTCCTCTGTTCTCTCTGTGCCCTTAACGAGTGTGATAGTAGCCTTAACGACGATTCCTCTTACGCCCTGAGGGTCAGGTACGCCTGTAACTGCGCACTCAAGAACATAAGGAAGTTCCATGATGACATTCTCGATCTCGAAGGGTCCGATACGGTAGCCGGAAGACTTGATGACGTCATCTGTACGTCCGACGTACCAGATGTAGCCGTCCTCGTCTGCCCATGCAGTATCACCTGTGTGATACCAGCCGTCGTGCCATGCCTCGTTTGTAAGTTCAGGTGCGAGGTAGTACTGAAGGAAGAGTCCCTTCGGATGATAGTTCTGAGTATTGATGCAGATCTCGCCTGTCTCACCGGGCTTGCATACGTTGCCGTCGGGATCAAGGATCTTGACGTCGTAGAGCGGATTGGGCTTACCCATTGAACCGATACGGAGCTTAGCGCCTACGAGGTTTGCGATAGCAAGAGTTGTCTCTGTCTGGCCGAATCCTTCCATGAGACGGATACCGGTAGCTGCCATGAAGCGGTTGAATACCTCAGGGTTCAGAGCTTCGCCTGCAGTCACAGCATACTTGAGGGAAGACAGATCGTACTTGGAGAGGTCTTCCTTGATGAAGAATCTGAACATTGTCGGAGGTGCGCAGAATGTAGTGATGTTGTATTTAGCAAACATA
>JAEFBC010000216.1 GCA_016292155.1 Saccharofermentans sp.
ATATCAGCAAATATGACAAGCGTATAAATCACGACCGGTGTGACCGCAAGAATAAATCCCGTCACTGCTGCCTTGCTGTATGATCTGCCCATCTTATCCATATGACCTCCATATCTTCACGCATTGATATGTACCGGGATTGCTTCTGCCTTTTATTCTTTTTCCACGTTTAGTTCCTTAAGATTCTTTTCAGCAAATGCTTTGTATTTCGTGTCGCCGCCAAGATCGTATGCGGTCTGGAGATATTCCTTTGCCCTCTCAGGCTCACCCTTCAGGATAAGCAGTTTTCCCAATGCATACGAATAGCTTGCCTTGCCTAAAGGCAGAAGGGGCTTTACCGTTTCCATCATTTTCTTGTAGTGCTCTTCGGCGCCTTCGTAGTTGCCCTGCTTTATGCGGATCGCATATTCCACATTCTTGATGCTGATCTCACAGTTCTCTTTTAATTTGGTGTTTTTCATTTTCTCAATCATTTTTCTGAGATTTTCGATCTCGGCCTGAGTCTGCTCGAACTGGCATGTTGAAGCGTAGTAATCCATCATGGAAAGGCTTTTCGCGACCTGATAACTCTTGCTCGTGATCTTCTGGCAGCAGTCATAGACGGCGTCGTAATCATTAATGACAGCATATCCGCTGGCAAGGAATGTGTTGTAGATCGATATGATAACTCTGTTTTTCGCCTTGCCATTAAACAGGGCATGAATCTCGCTTAAGTATCTATGCGCCTCGCAGTTGCTGAGGAACGGGGCTATTTCAGTATTGATTTTCTTGGCAGTAAGATTTGTAAAGACTGCCGCGTTTACAAGGACCAGGCATACCGTTGGAAAGAATACCAGTAACGGAGCACACCACACTTTGTTCCACAACATGAACATTGATACGACCATGCAGACGATCAGGGCAATTCCTATACACCAATATGCGATATGGTATTTCTTGTAAAGATTGATCATCAGATATTCTCACTTCTTGATTTTTCAATTAATTATATAGCATTACATTACGTCTGGAGGTCTCGCCTCACCGCCGATTGCGACTATTAAAAGCAATCCGACCATCATGACCATTATCACCGTCGCAATCAGGAAAATAACTATTCCGATTATAGAGAACGCTTTGCCCTTTAACCTGAAACGGATGGAATTTACTAGTCCTATGATCGAATAAACTATGCCCAGACGGTTCGTCAGAAAAATGCCGATGGCAATTGGAATGATCAGCATGTCGAAAAGGTCCCTGCCGAGCATAAAAAGCATGCTGTCATTAAATACGAAAAAGCTCACTAAAACCAATGATGAAAGCGTGAGAACAAAACCTGCCACAGAAGCCTTGCTGTAATAATACGGATAGTCCTTTTCGTTCATATCAGGCACCTCACCTAAGCCTATAGAGCGTCCAGATATTCCCTGCTGTTAACTTCAAGATACTCATCACAGAACTCAGATACCGCATCAAGAAGCGCAGTTTTCTCGTCTTCAGCCTCTTCATCATCCAGACCAATGATATATTTGCCGTCGCGTCCCACGGGATCCCATTCCGTAAGGATGAGCAGAGTCTCTGTATCAAAGGCAGTCCTGATCTTCACATCATCGTAATCCTCATACGGATGAGGATAGTCCATGACTTCATGCCCGTCTCTTAAAAGCCTCATGCACAAAACGGTATCCCTGTGGATTTCCATAACTTCAAGTGAAATATCGTGGCGCTCGCCAAGCCTTGTCTTTATGATCTCTCTTGCTTCAGGTTCAAACGATGCAACAAGCGAGTCCACAAATTCCTTCTTATCTGCTTCTTCAATGATCTTATTCGGGAAATCAGACACTATAAACTTGTCTTCGAAAACGATATTCGACTGAAAGATCTTATCCATAACTAACGGATGATTAAACGTAATACCCATATGCTCCGTATCAACATATTCTTCACCGGAGCGCGTATAAATAACGGTTCTGTTCAGACCTTCAATAACGATCTTAGAAATATCCTTGTACGGAACTTCAGTGCTCTTAAAAAGCTTCTTGATTACAATACCGTACTCATTTGCATCAATCTTCATATTCCTTAACCCCCGTTTCCGAAATATTCCTGTTTACGCAGATTATAGCATTCAGATAGCAGCTTCGGGCGCTTCGCCGTCAAGGGACGGCCAAGGGCCTCGCCTAAAGGCGCCCCTGACTGCTTGCCCGAAGCCGCTTAAAGTGGTGTTCAAGAGGCGGATTCCCCGCCTCCCATCTGACGATGCAAGGCTCAACTATTAGTGGGAAATTCCTTAATACAGTGTCGGTTTATTCAGGGGTTTTCGGTGGAATTTTGCAGGCTTTTGTCGGCTTTTTGGAGATCCTTGCAGGCGTTTGCAGGTTCTAAGGCGGCTCCTTGTATGGAATCTTGTCGTTTTGGCTCAGTCATTGTGGGCATAACAATTGTATTGATATATCGACAAGATAGCACTAAAGGTTGGGAACAAAATCGACAATTGCCGGCATGGAACATACAAAAGCCGACAATAATGGGCAAGAAAGCACTGAAAAGCCTGCAGGAAACCGACACTGTACTAAGGTTTTCAGGCATATATGGAGTGGAATCGGGCAGGTCTATCCGGCATCAGACGGGCTTATTTGGAGTCCGAGAGCTTATCTTGAGTCAGGCAGTCTTATCTGGCGTCCGGCAGCTTTGATGCAGGAGGTGCCATTGCACCTCTTGAACACCCTTCTGCGCCAGCAAAGGCACTGCAGTCAAGGGTATCAAAGTTAAGGCCCGCCGTCCCTTGACGGCAGGCCTTGCTGGTGCAACTTGGATTAGTTTGAGATTCAGGTTTCTTCTGTCTCGGCGGGCGTGGTCTTCTTCTCTTTGACGTTCTTGTCTTTCATGAAGCGGTCAAGGATGCCCGAGAAGTAGGTGCCGGCCATCTTGTCGATCTCGAAGACCTTGATGACCTGGATGATGATGATCGCGAGGACAGGTCCGATGAGGAAGCCTGCAGCGCCCCAGATGTAGACACCGGCTGCCATTGCGAGAAGCGTGATGAGC
>JAEFBC010000217.1 GCA_016292155.1 Saccharofermentans sp.
AATGAAGGAGGTAATCAAAATGTCTGATGAACTCTGGAGTCAGAAACTGACACGCGAGAATATCCGCGATTTTTATATGTCCACTGTAGTCATGGTTTATTCTTCCTGCTACAGCATTACAAAGGAAGCAACAAGATGTGAGAATGCGATCATCAAGTCTTATCTCGACATCTATTCCAAGCGTAATAACGTACCGGGTGACAGGGTAATCTATGAATTCGGTGATATCCTTCTTGCGAATGCGAAGAATATCGTTACGCAGTATCCGCTTCCTGCAGACATGACTTTCGAAGACAGGCTTCTCGATGAATACACAAGAAATTCCATGCTCGAGAAGATCCTTTCCAAGATCGATTCCAAGGGCTTCAAGGCTATGGAATTCATCAATACGGACGTTAAGAACAAAGCCGTCAGACGTCCTAAGCAGATGAGAAAGCTTAATGATCTTTTCCAGATCACACCGCTCCTGATCCTCGAAGTTATAGTTCTTGCCATCGTTATCTGGATGGTAAGTTATGCGGCTGTAGTGCTTCCTTACAGACACTCCGAACTCATTAACGAGAAGGGGATTTTCGAATCTGCTACTATCCAGGATCAGTACACGAACGCACTCGCATTCTATCCTTTGAGAATACAGACGAATAAGTCTGCAGAAGAAGGCTTTATGCCGGCTCCCACGAATCCTACTGTATCCACAGAGGCATCGACAGAGAGCCAGGAGGAGACAACTACTACCAATAACATTCCCGGTCCTCTGCTTGCTGAGACGACGGTTCCAGGTATATCTGCCACGAGCGGCTGATTATATATTTAATTACGGAGGTTTTTGAGGATGGACAGGTACGCATTTCTGCTTGAATTGAATACTAATCTTAACATGAAGATCTCCGACAAAGAGATTGACGGTGAGGTGGGCGGCCTTCTGATCAAGGTCAGCTTCACACCTGACGGCAGTCTCAGAGTTAATACAAAGGCCTATCTCGGTCCGCATAATGCTTTCAGGGAAGATATTGAGGCTGCGTTCAACAAGACGAGCTCCTTTGCTGATTTCCTTCTCGAGAATGAGGTCGTAGACCTTTTTGCGCCCAAAGAGACTTTGTCGATGGATTCGGCTTTTAACATCGCTCAGGACATAATGATCTTTGCCACCACGCTTACGGCATTGGGTTATAAATCCACATGTTCACCGATCGATATCGAAGGCGGCGGAAGCACTCTTGAAGGTGACTTCTACAGCGACAGGCTTAAAGACCCAAATGCGAAAAAAGAGTTCTATTTGAAGTCTCCAAGAATGAAGATGGGAATCTTAGGTGCAGTCATCGGCACATTTGCTTCTCTGTTCCTCTGCATTGTGGCAGGTATGACAAACAGCTGGATATTCTTTATTCCTGCGGTTTTCATTGTTTCATTTCTTCAGCTGGCGTTATATGAGCTTTTCGCAAAAGAGAGGATATGCTTTATCGGCATTATCGTCTGCTTCGTCTTAACGCTGTTTGCATTGCTGTTTGGTGACAGACTTGTATGGACGATAAACCTGATAGACTTTTTCCCTGAACTCAATATGATCGAAGCATATCTTGAAGTTCCTCATCTTGTAGAGGACGGTCTTGCGGCACCGATGGAATACTACAGGGATTTCATCATAATGTTCATCTTTTTCGGTTCTGTTTATCTGATCACATTCGCAAATTTCTTCGTAATGAAGCTTTCAATCATGGACTGGTTCAAAAAGAATACGAGATTGTTTGAAGGCTGATTTAATATCCTCAAAACCATTTAAAATCAAATGCGATAAAAATGACCCGAAATATAGTATTTTCGGGTCTTTTATTACGTGTATCATTAAGATATCAAAAAGCTCCCGGCTATATAGGAAAGGAGAATGTATTCATGTTCGATTTTAAGTATTTCACCCCCACGAAAGTTGTATTTGGCAAGAACACGGAATCTCAGGTTGCAGACCTCATCAAGGAATTTGGCGGTACCAAGATCCTTATCCATTATGGCGGCGGAAGCGTTGTCAGGTCCGGACTTCTCAAGAGAGTAACAGATACTCTTGATGCAGCAGGAATCAGCTATGTCGTTTTGGGCGGTGCAGTTCCGAATCCTCATTTGAGACTTGTTTATGAAGGCATCGAACTCTGCAAAAAAGAAGGCGTTGATTTCCTTCTTGCAGTAGGCGGCGGAAGCGCTATCGATTCAGCTAAGGCAATCGGTTACGGCGTAGCTAATGAAGGCGATGTTTGGGACTTCTACGATTATAAGCGTCAGGCAAAAGGATGCCTTCCTTTGGGCGTTATCCTTACCATTGCAGCTACAGGAAGTGAGATGAGCGATTCTTCCGTTATCACAAAGGAAGAAGGCCTTGTTAAGAGAGGCTACAGCAGCGATTATTCAAGAGCAAAGTTCGCTATCATGAATCCTGAGCTTACCATGACTCTTCCTGATTATCAGACAGCATGCGGATGCACAGATATCATGATGCATACGATGGAAAGATATTTCACAAACGGCGGAAACATGGAGATCACAGATGCACTTGCAGAAGGACTTCTCCGCACGGTTAAGAAGAATGCAGTTATCCTCCGTGACGATCCCCAGAACTACGATGCACGTGCAGAAGTTATGTGGGCAGGAAGCCTTGCTCATAACGGCCTTACAGGCTGCGGCAACGACGGCGGAGACTGGATGACACATAAGCTCGAGCATGAGCTCGGCGGCCTTTATGACGTAGCTCACGGCGCAGGCCTTGCAGCTATCTGGGGTACATGGGCAAGATACGTATATAAGAATTGTCTGCCGCGTTTCAAGAAGTATGCGGTCAATGTTATGGGCGTAGCTGATGAAGGCTCCGATGAAGAGATCGCTCTTAAGGGCATCGAAGCAATGGAAGATTTCTACAGATCCATCAACATGCCTACAAATCTCCGCGAACTCGGTGTAACACCCACAGAGGAGGAGCTTAAGGAAATGGCTCATAAGTGCGCTGTAGGCGTTGGCGGTGAGATGGGCTCTGCT
>JAEFBC010000218.1 GCA_016292155.1 Saccharofermentans sp.
GGGCTCCAGTTCGTTGACGACATCCGCCGTCCCGACAGAGACAACGCTATCGACGTTTACATCTCTGACGAGTATGAGGACGTTCTCGCAGAAGGCACATGGCAGAATATCTTCAAGGTTAAGCCCGCTGTATTCACAAGAGAAGAGAAGAAGGCATGGCTTGCCAAGAACGATAACGTAGCCCTTGGTTCTGACGCATTCTTCCCCTTCGGCGACAATATCGAGCGTGCTCACAAGAGCGGCGTTAAGTACATCGCAGAACCCGGCGGATCCATCCGTGACGACCATGTCATCATGACATGCAACAAGTACGGCATTGCAATGGCATTCACGGGAATGAGATTGTTCCACCATTAATATTGATTTACACTAGGGCTGTCTCCTGTGAGGCAGCCCTTTTTGTTTTTGGAGGAAAATATGGAAGACGATAATAAGATCATTGAAGAGACAGAGAACAAAGCTTTAGAAGCCAAGACTGAAACAGCTGAACCAGAAAAGGCCGCAGAGCCTGTTAAGGAACCTGTTAAAGAACCGGCTAAGGAAGTACCCGTAAATAAGAACAAGAGCGGCAAGTACGCTGATCTTACCGATCATGATCTTCTCGTTGAACTGGTCAAGCTCGAAAAGAAGACTTCCAAGAGAACAGGCATCGTTGCTTTTTCCATGATAGTTATTGCCGCTGTTGTCCTTGCAACAGCATTCCTCATCGTTCCTAAGGTCATTACGACACTTACAGCTGCTGAGACAACATTAGAGCACGCTACAGATCTCATGGGCGAGGTCAATAATTCCCTCGACGGAATGAATAAGATGATCACCAATGTTGATACGGTCCTCACGGATAACACTGAAGCTATGTCTGAAGCAATCAAGAAGATCAGCGATATCGATATTAAGGGACTTAATGACTCCATTAAGAATCTCAACGATGTTGTAGGTTCTCTGAGCAGGGTGCTCGGCGGAAACAGAGTAAAGAAGTAAGCAATTTCTGTTCAGTTTTGGGGAGTTATGACACAGTATTTTGCATCAAGGATCAAAACCATAAGCCGCAAGGATTGTCTTTCCAATCTTTGCGGCAACTGGTTTATTCCTTTTTCTGCAATATTCTTTTTGCTCACCAATATCGGTCTGCCTGCATTTAAGAATCTGCCGGTCAATTCATATTATTCATTTGCACCCGCGCTTTTGCTGATAATACTTGCTGCGGCAGTATGTCCGCCGTTTTCATCAGTTTTCGCAAGGACATCTGTTAAGCTTAAGGTCATCTCTTTGGCTGATGCAGTCGGTATTTGCTACTGCACGTGGAACGTTCTGAAGGAAAAGCCATATATCTTTGGCGGAGACACTTTGCTCCTCCGTGTGATCTTCATGGTCCTGGCAATACCTTTTGCTTTTGCAGTCTGCCTGATATTCTGGGAAAGGCTCGCAAAGATATTAAAAGACGTTATTTCCAAGGCAGGAGCAGACCGCACAGAACTTTTTGTATATGCACTTCTGGCAGTTGTTTTCTTTGCTTTTGCAACTTTCTGCTTTCTTAGCAGCAGTGCTTTTTACGGTGAGGATTATAATGTCGACATTATCTATACGAGCGACTCTCATAAACTCCTGGTAAATAATGCATTCATAGTCTTTGACCATATAGAGAATGATTTCCGCCAGCCTCTGTTCGGCCTTTTCTCTGCTCCTTTTGCAGGAATTCCGTGCCTTATTGGAAGCGTGATCCCGGTAATTCCGATGGCACTTTTCCTTGATTATGCACAGATCCTGCTGATCCTTACCGGCATGTTTATCATCTCATCTGATCTTGAGCTTAATAAGATCCAAAGGATCTTTTTCATGCTCATTGGATCTTCAGCATTTACCGTACTGGTGTTCTCCGTCATGCTTGAGCAGTATGCCACAGCTTTTTTCTGGCTTGTTCTTACGCTGCATCTGATGGTCAATAAAAAGAAGGAAGCCGTGGCTGGTTCTTATGCGGCAAGCGGCGCGCTTCTGGTGAGCGGAGCATTGGTTCCTTTTATCCTTAAGCCCGAAAAATTGGGAAAATCTTCCATTCTGTTGTGGCTTAAGGATATGGTGTTATATGGTGTGGATTTCTGTCTCCTGATCATCATGGCAGGAAGATTCCATCTTATCTGGAACGGCTTTGAGATCCTGACCCATCTTATGAAGTTTACGGGTAAGAGCGTTGGGTTTAAGGACAGGATCCTCCAATATATTAATTTTGCGGGAGGATGCTTTTTGGCACCGGAATCCCTGGCTGTCCAGATGGAGGGCGGCTATAACGGATGGCAGTTGGCTGAGGTCACTTCAGTTAACTGGTTTGGGATAGTTATACTGGCTCTTGCACTTGCAGGATTTTTCGTAACCCGTAAATCCATAGTGTCCAAGGCTGCATTCGGCTGGATGCTTCTGTCTGTTGCCGTATTGGTAATAGCAGGGTGGGGAATATCCGAGAACGGACTTTTCCTTTATTCGCTTTATTTCGGCTGGCCGTTCCTGGTCCTTATCTTTAATCTGATCAAAGCCGTTGGAGACAAATTGAAGATCAAACTTTTTGTTCCTATTGCATCAGCGGCGCTTTGCGTCTTAATGCTTGTCTATAATATTCCGGCTCTGATTAAGATAATCGAATTTGCGGTAAATACATTCCCTGTGTGAGAAGAAGATCTGAACTGAAAAACAAATAACATAAAAAAGGCCATCCGTTCATATCGGGATGGCCTTTATCTTCTTTGGAGCCAAAGGCGGGAATCGAACCCGCGACCTATTCATTACGAGTGAATTGCTCTACCCCTGAGCCACTTTGGCGTGCCATAAAAATATACCCATTTGAAAGTTAAGTGTCAAGTGAAAGAGAGGCAAGGAATCGGCATAAGAATGATATAATCAATATATCGGAGGATAATCAGATGATAGCCCGGAGCTTCGTAAAGAAAGCATTAAGTCTTATATTGTGCACGTCACTGGCGGGTGCTTTGTTTACCGGCTGTAAAAACGGCGATGATCTTTTCCCTTCGATCCCTCCGGAAAACGGTGAGACAGAGAGCACAGAGCCGTCTGAATCCTCATCGGATCCTGTTACAAATGAGGAGATCCGCCAGCTTCACGTAGCGCTTCCTTATTCCGACCAGACGATCCAGTGCCTTGCGGCAATGCTCTACTGCAAGAATAACGGGATCTGGGACAGTTCCGAGACCGGACTTACCGTTGATACAGGTTATCTGACATCCGTAGCTTCCAATTATGTTGTAACTAATTCCGGATGCGGCACCACCGGCGTTAATCTTGAACTTCTTAAGTCATGGGAAGCTGATAACTCCATGCCCGACCTGTTCCTGGCTCAGGACAGCAGTTCTGTCTACAAGGCAGGGTATTCTGAAGCTCTCAACGATTATCTGTCTGACAGCAAGTATCTTAACGTGCAGTCGATCTATTCGGGCGCGCTGACAGCTGATTCTTCAGAAGGTGTATTCTACTCTGTTCCTCATTTCTGCTCAGCAAAGATCGTCATGGGCAACACCGAATACATTCCTTCCGGCACAGGAAAGCTCCAGACTAAGAACACGACAGATAATCTGAAAGATTATCTTTCAGCTATCAGAAAAGAGTACCGCTCGATAGTGCCTTTCGCATCTGCTTATGAGCTTATCCCGTATCTTGGTTCGGCATTTAACGGTGACAACAGAACTTCCTACATGCTCTTTGATGAGTATCTGAAGGATAAGGATTCTGCCACGACAATAAGCAATAAGGCAGCTTCATATGTTAAGAGCTTATATTCATCTTCGCTGGCATCGGATTTTGCAGGCGGAGCTGATCCTGTTTATTCAAGAAAGGCCGCTTTGTGGGTCGATTCTTCAGCAGATATAAGGGTTTGGGCAGATTACTATCCCGGAAGCCTTTATCTTCTGCACCTGCCATGCGCGGATGCGACGAATGTGGGCATTCCGTATTTGAGCACTTATTCTTTGTGCGTCTCCAAGGGTTCTTCCAACGGTGATTTTGCTTCAGAGTTTGCGGCATTCATCTCTTTTGACCCTGACGCGCAGCTTTTGATATACAGATTAGAGGATATGACCGGTTTCATGCCGCTTACGAGAAATGATGCGGTATGGGATCTTGTTTCCGGAGATAAACTTTTCGGACATATGGCAGCAGACTTCAGACAGACAATGGATAATGCTGTTTATTGTCCTGATTCATTTGACAGCAGGTTGTTTACAAAGACTAATGAGTACACGGCAGAATATGTAAGGCAGAATGAAGAGTTTGCTCCGGAGAAATGCTATGGCTGACAAGATTGTTCTTCGTAAGATCCTTATCTCAGACAGTTCCGAGCTTAGAAAGCGCGGCCTTATGGAAGGCACGATCAAGCTCATTGAGGATGATATCAGGGCTCTCGGTACCGGAAGCCAGGGTGAAGCCATGCTCGCCTTCAAGGAGGATGTCATCTACGCCCTGATCAAGCTCTTCAGGCCTGACAGGAAGAAATGCAGGGCACATATCGATTTTGTTTTTACTGCTGATGCAAATGCTGATACCCAGAGCGGTATTGTCGATGAGGTCTTAAGATACTGTTTCCTCGATGAGTACTACCACAAGGTGACTGTTATCTGCAATCACGGCAATGAAGGCCTGGAGCGCATTCTTATGGGTGCCGGATTCAATCAGGAAGCGGTATTAAGGGACGAGGTAAGGACCAAAGACGGATTTGAAGACGCCGGTCTTTACGCGATGCTCTCTTATGAATATCCGAAATACAATGTCTGCTTCGTGCCTTTCGAGAGGGGCGTGGCAGTCATTACGGGCGGAATGGATTATATCGATTCGGTTAAGTTATTCCACTATGGCCAGCAGCTGGAAGATCCTTTCGTAAATAACGTCGCAGCAAGCCTCGGGCTTCTTGACAGCAATCAGGGCCTTGTGAGAAATGATGACGGCATATATAACCTTGACGCTGAACAGCTTAAAGCCCTGCCGAATGAACTTGCAGAAGCCTATGTTGAACTTAAGGAATATTTCGACAGCAACAGGGCAGGCTTTGATCTGAACGTAAGGTTCACGGTCGGAACACCTTTCCAGAAGAAGGTCTGGAATGCTCTTAATTCGATACCTTACGGCGGTACGGCAAGCTATGAGGATATCGCGCTGATACTGACAGACGGTAAGCTTTCGGAGGCGCGCAAGATAACGAGAGCCGTAGGAAGCGCCTGCTCTGACAATCCCGTTGCGGTAGTTGTTCCGTGCCACAGGGTAATCGGTAAGGACGGAAGCATTGTAGGATATTCTGCCGGCATCGATATAAAAGACTATCTGCTCTTGCATGAGAGCTTTACGGCGGTAACACCGCTCATATCCAAGGAGGTATAACTTTAGTGGCTAAGCACGATAAAGTGGAAGTCGGGATTTCAACGATCCTTAATCCCGTACCTGTTGTTATGGTTTCATCAGGAAGCAAGGACGGCAAGGCAAACATAATGACCGCAGCATGGGCAGGAACAGTTAACTCAGAGCCTCCCATGATCTCCGTAAGCATAAGAAAATCAAGGTATTCGCATAAGCTCATTTCCGAGACAGGCGAGTTCGTAGTAAATCTCGTATCCAAATCCTTGTGCAAGGCCTGTGATTACTGCGGCGTAAGAGGCGGCGAGAATGAGGATAAGTTCAGGACTTGCGGACTTACACCCGTTAAGGCAGAAGGTTTGGAATATGCTTATGCCATCAAGGAGGCGCCGGTATCTATATCCTGCACGGTCAAGAGCGTAACAGAGCTTGGCTCACACGACATGTTCATCGGCGAGATAAAGAGCGTAACGGCTGATTCCTATCTTCTGGATAAGAACGGCAAGCTCTGCCTTGAGAATGCAAGGCTTGTGGCATATAACCACGGAGAGTATTATCTCTTAGGCGAGAAACTCGGTTTCTTCGGCTATTCAGTAGCCAAAGAAGATGTAATCAAGAGAAGAATGGGAAAAGATAAGAAATGAAGTTCATCGGTATTAAGAAAGTCCACGAGGGACGTTTTATAACATCTTACAACGCAGAATACGAGACCAATCTCGGCAACAAGAAGGTCTATGAGATGGTCTCAAGAGACAAGAATATTCAGAGCCTTGAAGACATCGCGCGCGAAAAGTGCGATGCTGTCGTGCTCATCATCACGAGCACAGACGGCGAGCGTCTCCTGCTCAACAAGGAATACAGGATGGCAGTCGGAGGCTTTGCTTATAACTTCCCGGCAGGCCTTATAGATGAAGGCGAGACGCCTGACGTTGCTGCCGCAAGGGAACTTTGGGAAGAGACAGGCTTAAAACTTGTATCGATCGATGAAGTCCTGCCTGTAAGCTTTTCCGGCGTCGGCATAACGAATGAGAAGAGCTGCTGTGTACTCGGTAAGGCTGAAGGCGAATTTGCTCCCAGCACATCTGACGAGGAAGAGATCGAAGCCAGATGGTATACCAAGGAAGAGGTCAGAGAGCTCCTGAAGCAGACTAATCTTGCAGCAAGAACGCAGGCTTTCTGCTACTGGTGGGCAAAAAGCTGATTTTATCCCTGACAAGTAAAAATACTTGACACGCCTATAAAGCTTTGTTATTATGTGCAGGCTTGAATATAGGAGGCGTGCCTTTAAATGCGTGAAAAGTCAGTAAGAACAGACCTTTTGCTCGATTTCTACGGCAATCTCCTTACGCCTAAGATGAGGCGCACCTGTGAGAGCTATTATAACGATGACCTGACTTTGGCAGAGATCGCCGAAGCAGAGGGAATCTCAAGACAGGGCGTTCACGACACGGTCAAGAGGGCGGAAAAGCAGCTTGAGGAATATGAGGAGAAGTTAGGACTTCTCGCACTTTTCGAGAAGCAGCAGGCAAAAGCAAAAAAAGCTCTGGCGCATATCAACAGCGGTGATACCGGCAAGGCTGCAAAAGAGCTTGAAGAATTAATAGAGGAAATGTAATAACGTGTTTGAGAGCTTATCTGAAAAGCTTCAGAATATAACCTCAAAGATGCGCGGCAAGGCCCGCGTAAGTGAGAGCGACATCAAGGAGATGATGCGTGAGATCCGCATGGCTCTCCTCGAGGCAGACGTTAACTACGGAGTCGTTAAGGAATTCGTAGCTGACATGACCGAGAAGTGCAAGGGCGCTGATGTTCAGGAGTCCTTTACGCCCGGTCAGCAGATAGTAAAGATCGTAAGAGATTCTTTGACAGATCTCTTAGGCGGACAAGAGGGCGAAGACAAGCTCAAGGTCTCCGATTCAGGATTTAACATCATTATCCTTTACGGTCTCCAGGGTGCAGGTAAGACAACAACTGCAGCAAAGCTCGCCAAGCTCTTAAAAGAGAACGGCAAAAAGCCCATGGTCGTTTCAGTCGACGTTCACAGACCGGCAGCTGCCCAGCAGCTTAAGGTCTTAAGCGATGCTGTAGGTGTTGACTGCTATATCGATCCTGAGGAGAAGGACCCTGTTAAGATCGCAAAAGACGGTGAAGGCAAAGCAAGATACATGCTCTGCAATTACCTGATCGTAGATACTGCAGGCCGTACGGTTGCAGACGAAGAGCTCATGGAAGAGCTTAGAGACATCGCTGCTGCCGTTAACCCTACCGAGAAGCTCTTAGTAGTCGATGCGATGATCGGTCAGGAAGCTGTAAATGTAGCTCAGCTTTTCGAGCAGAACATCGGTATGGACGGCTTCATCATGACAAAGCTCGACGGTGATGCAAGAGGCGGTGCCGCACTGTCTATCCGCAAGCTTACCAACAAGCCTATCAAGTACATCTGTACAGGCGAAAAGGTAGACGCAATCGAGAAGTTCTATCCTCAGCGTATGGCTGACAGGATCCTCGGCATGGGAGATGTCGTAAGCCTTATCGAGAAGGCTCAGGCAAACATCGACGAGGAAGAAGCCCGCAAGGCAATGGAACGCATGATGGGCAACAACTTCAATCTCGACGATCTGTATTCACAGTTCGAACAGATGAAGAAGATGGGCTCTCTTAAGGATCTCGTTGGCATGATGCCAGGCGCTGCCGGCAAGATCAGCGATGAGGATCTTGATGATAAGATCGTCGACAGACAGATGGCTATCATCACTTCAATGACCAAGAAGGAGAGAAGGTCACCTTCGATCCTTAATGCCAGCAGAAGAAAGAGAATTGCCGCAGGTGCCGGAGTACAGGTATCTGACGTAAATAAGCTCATTACACAGTATGAGCAGACAGCAAAGCTTATGAAGCAGTTCTCGAACGGCAAGGGCGGATTCAAGATGCCCAAGGGATTTGCAAAGCAGGCTTCAAAGATGGGCCTTAAGGGCGGTCTCGGCAACATGGGCGGAATGGGCGGCTTAGGCAATATGGGAGGTATGGGCGGTCTTGGAACCGGAATGCCTCAGGGACTTGGAAGTTTCTCGGCTCCCAAGGATGATTACGATGACGGAACACCGTTCGTTCCTACGGGAAGACGTGACCGCAAGAAGAAGCGCAAGGGCAGAAGATAAAGTAAATCCCGTCATTAATTTGGCGTAGATTATAAAAACAAAAACCATATTTTTTGGAGGAAAACAAAATGGCAGTTAAGATTCGTTTAAGAAGAATGGGTAAGAAGAAGGCACCTTTCTATCGTGTAGTTGTTGCTGATTCCAGATACCCCAGAGATGGGCGTTTCATCGAAGAGATCGGTTTCTATGATCATATGAAGGAAACAGACAGCGTTAACATCGATGAAGATGTAGCAAAGAAGTGGATCTCCAACGGAGCTCAGACCACAGATACAGTAAAGTCTCTTCTTAAGAA
>JAEFBC010000219.1 GCA_016292155.1 Saccharofermentans sp.
CCACCGAAGACGCCGCCTATAATAGTTGTTTTAGAACTGGATTTATCAGCCGATCTTATCCAAAGCCTGCTTGAGATCTGCGATGATGTCATCAGGATCTTCCATACCGACGGAGAATCTGATGAGATCGCCCGGGATGCCTGCTTCAGCGAGCTGCTCGTCAGTAAGCTGTCTGTGTGTATGTGATGCAGGATGCAAAAGGAGTGTCTTGCAGTCAGCAACGTGTGTTGCGATAGTGGCAAACTTAAGGCTGTCCATGAACTTGATAGATTGCTCTCTTCCGCCCTTTACGCCGAAACACATAACGCCGCATGTGCCCTTCGGGCAATACTTCTGAGCGAGCTCATACTGTGAATCAGTCTTAAGTCCGGGATACTTAACCCAAGCGATACGGTCGTCCTGGCTAAGGAATTCAGCTACCTTCTGAGCATTAGCGCAGTGACGTGCCATGCGTACAGGAAGTGACTCAAGGCCGATCTGGATATAGTAAGCATTCTGAGGTGACTGGATTGAGCCGAAGTCTCTCATGAGCTGAGCTGTAGCCTTTGTGATGTAAGCGCCCTTACCGAACTTAGTAGCATATGTGATGCCGTGGTAAGACTCGTCAGGTGTGCAAAGTCCGGGGAACTTCTCAGCATGAGCCATCCAGTCGAAGTTGCCGGAGTCGATGATGGCGCCGCCGACGGAAGATCCGTGGCCGTCAATGTACTTTGTTGTTGAGTGAGTTACGATATCGCAGCCGAACTCTATAGGACGGCAGTTTACAGGTGTTGCAAATGTGTTGTCCATGATGAGCGGGATGCCGTTGTTGTGAGCAAGTGCTGCAAACTTTTCGATATCAAGGATATCAACTGTAGGATTTGTGATCGTCTCACCAAATACGCACTTTGTGTTGGGACGGATGTACTTCTGGAGCTCTTCAAGAGGAAGTGTCTGATCAACGAAAGTGCACTCGATGCCCATCTTCTTGAATGTAACGCCAAAGAGGTTATATGTTCCGCCGTAGATATTTGTTGAAGCGATGAAGTGATCGCCTGCCTCGCAGATATTGAATACTGCAAAGAAGTTAGCTGCCTGGCCGGAGCATGTGAGCATACCTGCAGCGCCGCCTTCCATAGCGCAGAGCTTTGCTGCTACATAGTCATTTGTAGGATTCTGAAGTCTAGTGTAGAAATAACCTGCTGCCTCGAGATCGAAGAGCTTACCCATGTCTTCAGATGTGGAATACTTCCATGTTGTGCTCTGATAGATCGGTACCTGTCTCGGTTCGCCGTTGCCAGGTGTGTAGCCGCCATGAAGTGCAATTGTGTCAACTGTGCTCATTTTTATATCCTTCTTTCCTGTTTATAAACAACTTTATTCCTGATCTTCACCCGATATTGCAAGCGATTCGATCAATACAGACGGAGTAAAGAACTCACCCTCGCCCGAAGGCAGGTTAATTATATCATTACCCACGGACTTGATTGATTTTATTACATCATAGAAGTTTCCTGCAACAGTAATTTGCTCGACAGGTCTTCCCTTTTTGCCGTTCTCGATAAGATAGCCTTCGCAAAGCAGCGAGAAATCGCCCGAGATCGCATTAACTCCGGCATGAAGTCCCGACAGGTCCGTAAGCATTATTCCCTCGCCAACTTCCTCCATGAGGCCTTCTAATGTCTTCTCGCCTGCCTCAACCACAAGGTTTGTAGGCAACTCAGATACAGCGCTTCCCGATCTGAAGCCGTTTCCTGTGGAGTTCCTGCCTGCCTTATATGCAGACTTAAGGTCATAAAGCGCGGTCGCGAAAACACCCTTGTCGATTATCGCCTTCTCTGTCGTAAGCACGCCCTCATCGTCAAACGGGATCTTCGTAAGCGCCTTATCGAGCATCGGGCATTCCTTAACAGTAAGGGCGTCAGATGCAATAACCGTGCCCTCCTTGTCAGCTAAGAGTGATAAGCCTCTCTGCATTGTGGTTGCAAGGAAGTTTCCGAAAAATACCATGAAGAACTGCTGGAATGCTTCATTTCTAAGGATAGTCTTATAATTGCCTGACTTAACGGACTTTGCGCCCATCTTGCCAATGAGGTTCTCTTTGAACTTCTTCAGGAACTTATCCTGGTCGAACTCATCGATATCCTTGCCGATCCAGTAGTGTGAGCCGGACTTAACGCTGCCGTCAGCGTCAGTTGCTCTTGCAGATGCCACGAGCGACATACCATCGCCGTCCCTGTAGGAATGGAGCCCCTTTGAGTTGATTATGAGATAAGGGCCCGTGCTGCATGAGATCGAGAGCATATCGACCGCATCGATCCTGTCATCTAATGCAAGAATTGCCTTCTCAAGATTAAGACCTACTTCTTCAAACTTCTTATATGTGTTCTTCGCGTAAGCATCCGTAATCTGCGAGAAATAAAGGTTCTTATTATTCTCGTCGCAATAAATGAACTGTGGATCCTCGTCATTTAATACTTCGCAGTTCTCCATCGCAGACTTCAGGAGATAATCCATTGAGCTGTCATCGAGAATATTCGTTGAGCAATAACCCATCTGGCCATTCTTGAGGCCCCTGAATGAGAGCGTGCTCGTAGCGCTGTTCTCATAGCTTGAAACCTCACCGTTCAGTATGTCGATGCTCATTGAAGAATCCTGCGCAAAGGACGCTTCGCACTCCTCAAAGCCGTACTCAATTCCGGCCTTAACGAGCTTATCCATAAATTGTTCAGCTGTCTTTATATCCATTTCTTATGCCTCTCTTCCACCGACCAGTATCGAAGAAACCCTTATCGTAGGCTGTCCGACCGTTACCGGAATACCTCCCGAAACGGATCCGCACATACCTGCCGAGAGCGACAGGTCGTTGCCGACCATATCAATGTTCTTCAATATCTCCTGGCCTTTGCCGATAAGCGTCGCGCCTCTAACGGGCTCTGCGATCTTACCGTTCCTTACCATGAATGCTTCATTAACCGCGAAATTAAAATCTCCCGTCGACGTATCAACTGATCCGCCGCCCATCTGTGTAGCGTAAAGGCCGTACTCGGTATTGGCGATAATATCCTTGGGATCAGATTCGCCGTTGCAGATATACGTGTTGCTCATTCGTGATGTCGGAGCATAAGAATAGTTCTGGCGCCTCGAGCATCCAGTGGGCTTAGAATTCATACGGCGTGCGCCGAGCTCGTCGATCAGGTAATTCTTGAGGATGCCGTTTTCGATAAGGAGCAGGTCAGATGAAGTATTGCCTTCATCGTCAGTCGCATAAGAGCCCCACTCGCCGTCGATCTGCGCATTATCTCTTGCACCTACGATCGGCGATGCGATCTGCTCACCCAGCATATCGGTGAAATAAGAATTTTTGATTCCAACCGCTGTAGCTTCCAAAGCATGTCCGCACGCCTCGTGGAAAATAACACCGCCAAAGCCGTTGCCCAGGATGACCGGCATCTTCGCTGAAGGCGCATAACCGGCATTGACCATCCTGATAGCCGTATCACAGCACTCCCTGGTCTTATCGATGAGCGGGTATTCGTTGATGAACTCATATCCTCTCATAGTACCGGGTGCTACCCTGCCTGACTGCTTCTCGTTGTCCTTCGTAGCGATGGTCTCAACAGCAAGTCTGATACGTTTTGTAGTATCTTCCTTGTTTACGCCATTGGTGTTGATGACTCTTGCAGTCCTTGTCGATGCCGCAATGGATCCTGCCACCTGTGTGATGAGCGGATTATAGCTGAGCGCGAAATCAGACGACTTCCTTAAGAAATCGACCATGTCAGACTTAGGCGTCGTCATGGGATCGATCAAAACCTGGGCTTTTGTAGTGGAGCAGAGTTTAGTAAGCTCTTTGATAGCGCCCTTGTCATTGCCCTTAATAGCTGCTGCCGCTTCCTTCGCGAGCTTTAAAAGAACTTCCAGATCATTGTCACTGGAATAAACATAAACTGAATTCGTTCCTGCAAGAAGCCTTATTCCCGTACCCGAATCAAAACCCGTTGCGGCCCTAATAACCTTGCCGTTCAAAAGGCTTACCGACTTGGATTCAGTGACTTCCTGGAACACTTCGGCAAAATCAGCCGTAGTCGACATTGCCTCTTCAAGTATTCTCAGACAATCTGCGTCGTTGAACATAAAAATACCTCAATTCCATTTAAATCAGTCAATATTATATCGTATTTGTTCCCCAAATTAACCGCCATGATTCTCAAAAAACCGGCCTCCCAATTGTATGCCCAAAACCATAATTTCTTGTAGTTTTTTTGTAGTCTTCTGTCGCCCCGCTTGCCGGTTATCAAACGAACTTGCAGACAATTTGCAGATTCCTTGTCGATTTGTATGCTTTCTAGTCGACAATCTTGTCGAAGAAGGACTTCAATTGTCGGTCCCACAAAATCGACAAAGGCAAATCGGAAACCGACAAGACAGCATACAAGGTTCCGCTAAAAAGCAGACAAAAGACGACACATTATTACAAAAACCTGCAAACATGTGGCCAAAACAACCGACAAAACCCCTGAAAAACCGACAAAAAAATATATGTCTAAACACATATATTTGCCGGCCAGGACGCGAGTGGTAACGCCCGCTCGTGTCCCGGGCGGCGCTCCGCGCGACGCGCGGAATATAATTCTCTATGAACAAAAAAGACCGTCCCTTTCGAGACGGCCCGTTGTTCAATGATTTTAATATCTCTTTATCTTCTTCGACGTGTTCTTTTCGAACTCTGTCATACGAAGGACTGTGTTCTTGATCTTCTTGTAGCTCTCGAGCTTCTCGTTCGTGGCAGATACGACATCCTTTAAGATAGCCATTATCTGCTCTTCAGTAGGATCAGTCTCGATGCCGAGCTTGCCCTTGATTTCTTCGATATCCGGGAAGATCGTTGCTGTTACGACGATATCGTCCTTGACCTCATCGTTGACGCCTGATACGACGGACTCAGCAACGTAAGGAGACAAAGACAACAGATATTCGATCTCTTCAGGGAATACGTTCTTGCCGTTCTTGGCGATAATGACGTTCTTCTTACGTCCTGTAATGATGCAGAATCCGTCTTCATCGATATAACCAAGATCTCCTGTGTGATAATAGCCGTCCTTATCGAGAGCGAGCGCTGTGTTCTCAGGATCGTTGTAGTAACCCATGAAGTTGTTGTCGCCCTTGGAGATGAACTCGCCGATGCCGTTCTCGTCAGGATCAAGGATCTTAACGTCACAGCCGGGCAAAGGCAGACCTGCAGCGTGGTTCTTGAAGAACTTATCGCGATTGAGCGCCAAAATAGGTGCACACTCTGTAAGACCGTAGCCCTGAACGCACTTGAAGCCCATTGTCTGGAAGAATGTGAGGATCTCAGGGTTAACAGGAGCGCCGCCCAAGATGATGAGTCTCATTCTGCCGCCGAAGATATCGTGGATCGGCTTGAAGAGCTTGCGGCGGATAGATACAGGCAGATGCAGAGCGTTTGCAAGCTTCATGCCCGTCTGGAGCTTTTTGGCCTTCTTGGGGTCTTCTTTAAGGCCCTTCTGGATCTTCTTATAGAAGAGCTCAAGCATTACAGGGACCATGAGGATACATGTAGGTCTTACTTCCTGAAGGTTCTGTGCGATGTAGCGCAGGCCTTCGCAGATGCCTACCGTCGTGCCTCTGTAGACCTGGCCTAAGAAGCCGCATGTGCATTCATATGTGTGATGCAGAGGAAGAACTGAGAGCCATACGTCGTTACGGTCAATGTAGAGCATCGAGAACATGGACATAAGGTTCTTGCAGATATTCTTCTGGCAGAGCATAACTGCCTTGGACTTGGCTGTCGTGCCTGATGTAAAGAGCAAAATAGTCATTTCTTCAGGATCGATAGTTGCTTCAGTGAAGGTCTTATCGCCTGCAGCGAGCTTTTCTTCGCCGGCCTTAAGGCAGTCCTGATAGTAAAGGAATCTGTCGTCGTCGAGCTTTTCGGTGCAGATCCAGTACTTGATCGTATCGACCTTGCCATAGACCTGTTTTACGATGTCGAGCTTGGATTTAGAGAAAACAATGATCTCGACTTCAGCTCTTGTGAGCATGTTGAGAACGTCGTCAACGGGGAGTTCTTTGTCCAGAGGAACGATGCAGCCTGTGCCGTTGGTCGTTGCAAGATATGTTGTGTACCACTCGTATCTTGTCTCAGCGAAGATGGCGATCCTTGCGCCCTTCTTAACTGTGCTCATGAAATACGTGCCGAGCGAGTCGATGTCGTGGTCGTACTTCTCGGTTGAGATCGGGATATACTCGCCGCCCTTCTTCTCTTTTACGAGGAAGACAGGGTTCTGCGGAAATTCATGAAGTCTCTTCTTGATAACGTCTCTTAAGTTATGGATCTCTGTTACTTCGTACAGACCGGAATAGGGATCTTTCATTATTTTGCATATCCTTTCTCTATGGCAAGCTCGGCGCGTTCCTTGTTCTTGCCGCCCTTTGCGATCTCGGCGGCGATAAAGTCAGGATTTGCCTTGAGGAAGCTTTCCATGTATTCAGAAGGTGATTCAAGGAAATGGAGGATCATGGCCTTCTGTGTTTCATTAATAATACCATTAGATGTAGCTTCATCAAAAAGCTTTTCGTCGATTCCCGTGAGCGCGTGGAGCTCGACGCCAAGGTTCTTTAAGACTTCCCTGCCGTTCTGGCATCTGTCGACAACTGCAACAGTGTCGGTGATCTCAGAGCCGAGGCCTCTGATTACGGGAATCCATGCTCTCTCATATGAAGATGCCTCAGTGATGAGGTCAGCGATATGAAGCGCTTTCTTGCCCTTGAGGTCTACTTCGGAAGAATCAACAGCGGGGCCGTCGATCACTTCGGAATATACGGAAGTCATGTCCTTATAGATCGTAAGGTGGGGCTTGCCGAAAAGGTATGCGGGCATCATTGAGAAGAAATAGTCTCTTCTCTCGCCGCCTGAGATGTAATCGAAATCCAATCCCTTAGCAGCTTCAGCGAGCTTATCGGATACCATCTTGAACGTGCCGCCCTTGTTGTAATATGCGAGCATCATGTCGAAAATCTCTTCAGGCGCTGTGAGCTTGCTCTCAGCGATCGCCTTCTCGATGCGCTTTAAGACTTCGCCTGCAGCTGCTTCATTCTCAAGAAGGAAATGTGTATTGATGAAGAAAGGTCCGAGTCTTCCTGATGTGTACCAGAAAGGCTGGTTCTCAGGTGCGACTCTTACTGCCTTGGTGGCGAAAAGGGCTTCGATTATCGTGTTTTCCATGTATCCGTCTCCTAATTCTTGTATTTTGAAATCTGCACTACAACGTAATAACAATGTAGTGCAGATTTATAAAGTTTTGTTTTTGTCACCATCTCTGGAGCGTGCCGGTAAGTTCCTTAAGCTCCAGTCCGCCTTCTTCGCAGTACTTCTCAAGATCAGCCGTGATATCAACCGGAAGCGCGGGATGTACAAGGCATGCCGTACCGATCTCAACCGCAGAAGCGCCCGCGATCAAGAACTCAATGACATCCTTATAATCAGAAATACCGCCGCAGCCTACGATCGGGATATCAAGCACTTCAGCGCACTCAGCGACCATGCGGATCGCAACGGGCTTTACCGCAGGACCTGAGTATCCGCCTGTGTTGTTGGTAAGAACAGGTCTTCTGGTCCTTATGTCGATCCTCATACCCATAAGAGTATTGATGAGAACGACAGCGTCTGCCCCACCATCTTGAGCTGCCAGAGCCGTAGCCTTGATGTCAGTAACGTTAGGTGTGAGTTTGATCCACAAAGGAAGTGATGTAAGGCTTCTTAACTTTGAAGTAATAGCCTTGATCGCTTCAGGGTCAGAACCGATCGTCATGCAGCCGGCCTTAACGTTCGGGCATGAGAGGTTGATCTCCAGAGCGTCGATCTTATCCTTGTGAAGATCCAATGTCGTTACCATATCGATATAGTCTTCGAAAGAATGCCCAGCGACATTAACGATTACAGCAGCACCGGACTCCTTCATGAAGTCCAGATCGTTCTCGATGAAATAATGTACGCCGGGGTTCTGAAGACCAACGGAATTAAGCATTCCTGAAGCGCACTCGGCGACTCTCACGCCGGGATTGCCGTTACGGGGCTTAATCGTAAGACCCTTGGAAGAGATGCCTCCAAGAATTGAAAGATCGTAATATTCAGCGAGCTCGCGGCCGAAGTTACACGTGCCGGATGCAAGGATTATAGGGCTCTTGAGGTTTACTGAGCCGACATTGACATTAAGAAGTTTGCTCATGCCCAGACCACCTCCCTGCTGTCAAAAACAGGACCTTCCTTGCAGCATCTGACGTTCTTAAATCCGTCAGGGCCGTCGTCCTTAACCTTTACTGTGCAGCAAAGGCAAATTCCGGCGCCGCATGCCATTCTCTGCTCCATTGATACAAAGCACTTCATGCCGTGCTCCTGCGCCCATGCGGCAACAGCCTTCATCATGGGGATGGGTCCTACGCAGCAGACCAAAGTCTTGGAAGGATCAGCGATAGACAGAGTATCAAGGCCTGCTATTACAGTGCCCTTGATGCCACAGTCACCTGCATCTGTCGTGAGGACATAGCCGTCTTTATTGAGGATCACCTGATCCTTGCAGCGGAAACCTTCACAGACTGTAACGTTCTTGCCTGCTGCGAGGAGAGATTCATATGCGAAGTTGATCGGGAATACTCCGGTGCCGCCTCCTGTGAGGATCACATTTTCGTAGCCTTCGAAGTCAAAGCCGTTGCCGAGAGGACCTAAGCAGTCGACTTCCTGACCAATCTGAAAATCAGCGATCTGCTCAGTTCCCTTGCCTACGACCTTAACACCGATGTTGAATGTTCCTTTCGAGCGGTCAACGGACGCGATGCCGAAGGGGCGCTTTAAGAACATGGTGCCGGCGGTGATGTTTACAAACTGGCCGGGAATAGCAAAACTTGCTATCTCAGGACATGAGAATCCGAGATAACAAGTATCGCTGTTTAAAAATTCTTTTGTAATTAATTTGATTCTATATTCTTTACGTGTTGCCATTAAATTAAACGTACTTACGGTTCATTAAAGCTGCGTTGAGCTTTTCTTTCATGTCTTCTGCTTCAAATCTTGCTGCCTTGCCGAAATCCTCAGGCTTGAAGAAATCGGATCTCTTCTGCCATGCGTTCATGATGGATCTTGAAGCATTGACGATACCGCCCTTTCCATATGCTGTGAAGCTTGCGACAGCTTCATCTGCGCCTGCGCCCTGTGCGCCGTAGCCCGGGATGAGCATGAATGCGTTGGGCATTCTCTTACGGAGGTCAACTGCCTGCTCAGGCCATGTAGCGCCGATAACTGCGCCGACTGATGAGAATCCTTCCTCACCGATCAGAGGCTCGCCCCACTCAGCGACCTTATCAGCGACTGCTTCATAGAGCTTTCTGCCGTCGCCTAATTCAAGATCCTGGAAGTCGCCTGCTGAAGGATTGGATGTTCTTACGAGGCAGAAGATGCCCTTGCCGTCTCTTTCAGCTACATCGATGAAGGGCTTAACGCCATCGATGCCGAGATAGCAGTTGACTGTAGCTGCATCAAAGCCGCTCATCTCCATAGTCTCGCCGAGAAGGATATCGGTCTTGCCGATGATGCCCTCTGCGTAAGCAGTTGCTGTGGAGCCGATATCGTTACGCTTGCAGTCGCCGATTACGAGCATGCCCTTTCGCTGGGCATATCTTGCTGTAAGGAGCATTGTCTTGATGGCGTCAACTCCGTACATCTCGTAGTAAGCGAACTGGAGCTTGATCGCAGGAACGATATCGTATGTATGGTCGATAATCTCTTTGTTGAAGAGCCAGATAGCCTTTGCTGTAGCCTTTGTAGCCTCCTCAGGGAAAAGCTGCTCAGCATAGTGCTTGATGTGTTCAGGAACATAATCAAGCTTGGGGTCAAGACCAATAACTGTAGGATTGTTTACCTCATCGATCTTTCTTACCAGAGAATCAGCAAAGTTTTTCATAAGTGACTTTTCCTCCCATTACTGTCAATAATGTTTCACCGTAGAGCTTCCAGCCGTCGTAAGGAGTGTTCCTTGACTTCGAAAGCATCTTTTCCTTGTCGAATGTGAACTCATTCTCAAGGTCGAAGACAGCCAGATCCGCGTCGTCACCAATGTTCATGCCGCCTCTGCCAAGCTTCAAGATGTTGGACGGGCCGTAGCACATAAGGTCGATGAGCTTAGCCATAGAGATCTCACCTGTCTTAACAAGATAAGTGTACCCCAAAGCGAAGGCAGTCTCAAACCCTAATATACCATTCAAAGCGACAGAAAACTCACATACTTTCTCGTCAGCATGATGAGGAGCATTGTCTGTGGCGATCGCGTCGATCGTTCCGTCCTTGATTCCTTCGATGATTGCCTCAAGGTGCTCTCTCGTCCTGAGCGGCGGATGCATCTTGAAGTTCGTGTCATATGTCTCGCAGCAATCGTCAGTCAGGGTAAAGTAATGAGGGCTTGTCTCACATGTGACCTTTACTCCCCTTGCCTTTGCATCACGGATCATGCGCACGCCGCCCTTTGTGGATACGTGGCAGATATGTACAGGGATATTAAGATATTCCGAAAGGATTATGTCTCTTGCGATCATGATATCCTCAGCAGCCGTAGGGATTCCCCTGATGCCGATTGTTGTGGATACTGTGCCTTCATTCATTGCACCTTCCGAAAGGCTCTTGTCCTCGCAGTGGTTAAGTACTGGAAGGTCGAAGTCAGATGCGTACTCCATGACTTTTCTCATGATGCCGGCATTCTTGATCGGATGACCGTCGTCAGATACTGCTACGATTCCTGCTTCCTTCATAAGTCCCATCTCAGAGATGAGCTCGCCATCGATGCCCTTAGTGGCTGCGCCGATGGGATAGACTCTGCAGTTATCAGCTTCCTTAGCCTTCTTCATGATGCCGCTTATAACAGCCGCATTGTCAGCTACAGGGTTCGTGTTAGGCATCGGGCAGATCGATGTATAGCCGCCTTTTGCAGCAGATGCCGTACCTGTCTTGATCGTTTCCTTGTACTCACCGCCGGGTTCTCTTAAGTGGCAGTGCATGTCGACAAGACCCGGTGTTACCGTTGCGCCCTTAAGGTCTATTACTCTGTCTGCTTCGCCTTCTGCAAATTCAGCTGCGAACTTGCCGTCAGCGATATAGATGGTTGATGTCTTGTCTTCATTGAATTTCTTAGCGTTCTTTAAGATTAATTTCACAGCTGGTTCCTCCTTGCCATGAGCAGGTATAGCACAGCCATTCTGACTGCTACACCGTTTGTTACCTGTTCATTTATTACCGACTGGTCGCAGTCGTAGACTGCTGTCGGGAGTTCAACACCGTGGTTGCAGGGGCCGGGGTGCATCAGGAATGCATCGGGCTTGGCAAGTGCCAGCATCTCAGGTGTGATTGCATAGAATTTTGCGTACTCTGCGATAGAGGGGAACAGCGACTTCTGCTGTCTTTCGAGCTGTACTCTGAGTCCCATAACAGCATCAGCATCCTTGATGCAGTCAGCAACAGAGTCAGCGATCCTGACGCCCATGTTCTCGATGCCTACGGGCATCATGGTCTTAGGTCCGTAGACCGAGACGTTTGCGCCGAGCTTTTTAAGCCCTATCGCGTTGGATCTTACAACTCTTGAGTGATAGATATCGCCGCAGATCGCGATATTCTTGCCCTCGAAAGTATCGAATCTCTCATACATCGTGAGCATGTCAAGCAAAGCCTGTGTCGGGTGCTCATTCATGCCGTCGCCTGCATTTACCACAGAAGCCTTAAGATAAGGCGCGATAAAGTGCGGCGCACCACTCTGGTTATGTCTCATGATGATGATGTCTGTACCCATCATGTCTATTGTTCTTGCGGTATCAAGGAGCGATTCGCCCTTGTTTACGGAGCTTCCTGATGTTGAGATGTTCGCGGATGCAGAACCCATGTACTTGGAAGCAAGCTCAAATGAGAGTCTCGTTCTTGTTGAATTCTCGTAGAAAAGCGTTACTACCGACTTGCCCTGAAGGTGTGATGTCTTCTTGTTGGCAGACGAGATTACGAGCTTCATTGTCTTAGCAGTATCAAGGATCTCCATGATCTCATCTGCGGTAAGCTGCTTCATACCGAGGAGATCTTTACTCTTAAGTCCCATTATCCTTCCTCCTCTTTAAGAAGTATTACTCTGTCCTGGCCATCGACTTCCTTAACTTCGACGTCGATATGCTCAGTTATGGCCGTAGGTACGTTCTTGCCGACATAGTCAGCTCTGAACGGAAGCTGCCTGTGGCCTCTGTCTATAAGTATTGCGAGCTGGATGTTTGCAGGTCTTCCCATGTCGAAAATATTCTCAATCGCTGCCCTCGTCGTTCTTCCTGTGAAAAGAACGTCGTCAACCAGGATTATCTTCTTGTCATTTACATCAAAGGGGATGTCCGTGCCGTTGACCACGGGGTGAGCTGAGAGCATCGAGAGGTCATCTCTGTAGAAAGTGATGTCAAGGATGCCCATCGGTACCTTAACGCCTTCGATCTCTTCCAAAAGCTTTCTGATTCTTGTTGCAAGAGGCACGCCTCTTTTCTGGATGCCTATGATGGCTACGTTATCAAGGCCGTCGTTGTGCTCGACGATCTCATGAGAAATCCTTATGAGCGCTCTCGACATAGCCGCTTCGTCCATCAGTTCATGACCGGGAATTAAGACCATAAAAAAACTCCTTCCGCCTGTTCTATATGTGGCTATGCGCCACCGTCCGGCTAAAGAAGGAATCCGTAAATGCAATTATATGTTGTTTACAGCCACTTACGGCCTCGCCGGACCGTTTAAAGTTTTGCTGTAATGAATTCTATTATTCTTAGGGTCGAAATGCAAGGAAGAATATGTGGTGGATTTTAAAATCATTGAAAAACCGCACTACAACGCATGTGCAATGTAGTGCAGTTTTCTGTTCTTCGTAATCAGCGACAAACTATATCAGCTTTTGGGGCACGGTTTTCGAGATGCATGCAAGGATGCTAGAGCAAAATATCTGTTAAAAAGAGCAAAAATATAATATAGTGTATTTATCAACTTTATTTGAAGGAGGAATGAGGGAAATGACAAAAGAGGAAAGCATCGCTTTAGCAGAGAAGCTTCAGAAGGACTATGCAAATCTGGATGCACTGAAAGATCAGATCTCCAGGAACGAATCACAGATCAGGAGCCGTTCAACACATGCAGTCAAGGGCCATTCGTATTTCAGATTTTTCTGGCCATGGCCAATCGTCGCAATTGTACTTTACTACGTGATCGGCTTCATTCACAGCGTTGGATTCATTTATTCCAGAGATAGTGTTCAGTACACACTTATAACTCTTAGGAACCTGATTCCGATTATTGCTCTTGTTGCCGGTGCCATCATTGCAGGCGTCAAGAAAGCCAATGACAGCAACCAGGTTGCAAATGCCCAGTATTCAGCAGCACAGGAAATTAACAAGCTGAAGGCTGCAAACGATGAAAACAAAAAGAAAATCGAACGTATCGAGAAGGAACTTGAAGAATACAGCATGCTCGTTCCTGCCAAAGCCAGGACAAGAACAGCCATGTTCAAGGTCGTATCCATGTTAAAGACCGGCAAAGCTGAAGACTTCGAGGAAGCTGTCTCCAAGATCTGATGACTTATCCGTAATAGGTTAATTGTCTCAAGGAACAAATTAAAACTGCACTACAACGTATGTACAATGTAGTGCAGTTTTTTGATCTTTGTAATCAGCGACTATGTTTATCAGCCCTTGCGCTCCAGAATAACCTGGCTGTCAATGTCGCCGGAATCGCCCATCGCGATCTTTAAGATATTTCCGTCAACATAGCACATATAAGACAGTTTGGACGTTCCATCCATTACTACGCCGTTCTGAAGCGAAGGTGTAAGAATGAGTACACTCTTCTGAATATTGTAGTCGTAAGTACCTTCCTCTGCATAAACGCCGCCGAAGCCAAGGTGCTTTGTGCTGCCGGCTCTCTTATATGTTCCGTCCTTATTAAACTGGATCTCTCCAAAATCGTTCTGGAGCTGATTGGCCTTCCCGGGCTGGTCCATCGTCTGAACCCAGTTTCCAACGATCTTTGAAGAACCGCAGGCTGTAAGTGTGAACACCAGGCACACCAGCATTAATACCGAAAGAACTTTTATACCTCTTCTCATACTAACCTCCATCTTCTCAAATGCTTCTTGCACGAATACATTATAACAATAAGTTAAAAACTTCAAAAACTTATTAAGAATCCTGTTTTGCATAGAACAGCTTATTGTCCATCTCGATAAGCCTGTTGTGAACCTCATCTATTTCTTTTCGCATCTGCTTATCCTTTTGTTCATTGTCCTTAATCCTGTTCCTCACGTCTTCCCATTCAGCGGCATATTCAGGATTGCTGGAGAGTTTGGGCTTAAAAGCCTTGTCTTCCCCGCTGAGTTCCAAGTGCAGAGATCTGAATTCATCATAATCGCCAAGCCTGTCTACAAAGGTACCCCAGAGGGTAAAATACTCAACGTATTCAGCAGAGGCGTTGCTTTTCGCTTCCTTGACAGCATTCTTAACCTTTTTAAGGACTCCAACGCCAAAAGGCTTTGTAGGATTTATTTCATTTATACTGTTCCAACGTCCTACCTCAAGGATCCTGACTCTGTAAGCGATGTCGCTGTCAGGCCTGTCAGATAAGTCATTAAGCTTAATGGTCCTGTACTTGTTATCGATCTCAATAAACCTTTTATATACATTGGGGAAATCATCATTGAGCTCCTTGCGTCTTTGCTTAAGATCGTCGAAATCATTGTAATTATTGATGTTGTCGAGCTTCACTTCGATCTCATAATACTCATAAATAAGGTCAGTAAGTTTCTTAAGTTCATTAAAGTAATCCAGATCAGAATCTTTGGAATTCTTAATTGCAGCATCAAGAGCTTTATTGAGGGCGCTCCAGTCAACAGCCAAAAGCTCCCTGTTAAGCCTTATCTGGATAAAGCCTATCCATCTGCCGGCACAAAGGATTCGGCCGCGGTTGGCATTAAAATCAGAAGGATCCTCCTCAAGGATCTGCGCAAACCTCTTATCAGCCAGTCCGAACTCACGGTTTCTGAGATACGTGTCAGCTTTGGTCTTAGAATCACCGACAAAGACCGAATAATCGTAAGAGACACCGCAGTGATCACATATATAGAGTTTCTTCTCCTTATCAAGCCTTAAGCTGGCGCCGCACTTATTACAGATTGCCGTTTTCTTGGGCTTTGGAGCAGTCTCACTCTTGAACGAAGACATTGAACGCCTGTCAAAAGTTATTACAGGTGTGGACTCAGAAGGCTTGAGATTCTTAAGCTGCTTAAATGCACTGTCGTATAAAGCTCTAAGAGCTTTGACCTCATTTAGCATCTCATCGGCAACTTTCCTCTTCTCAAATAAAACATTTAATTGAGCTTCATAATGAGGTCTGAGCTTTATCATTCTGGCGTCATGTATCTTGTTCGTTACCCAATAGACTATGAACGGAATTACTAAAAGACCTACAAATGGCAGCGGGCCGATTACCGAATAAAAACTAATACAAACAAGAATCCCGACGAACGCATGAATAAAAAGATACATAACAAAAAGAGCCGTGTTGTATTCCAATTTGCCCTTTATCCTTGAAATCTCATTTAAGACTGAGGTTTCCATGTTCTTCTGCTTAACAGACAGTTCTGCATATTTGTTAGCAAGTGAGTTCATCTCAGAAAGCTTCTGGAAATAAGGGCCTGCAGGACCTGATGCATATCTCGGATCACTGGCAAGCAGAGTCTCGATCTTCTTGCTGTAAGACTTGGGATCTTCGTATTTATCGATTGAGGACACGCAGCCTAAGGCGCATGCATAACCATAAAGATATTCAAAATTCTCCGGATTCTTGGATAAAAGGAATTCATACTTCTCGCGGGCCAGCCTGAACTCGTTCTTGCGCATATAGTCGCCTGCCTGCTCCAAGAGATCTTTACCATGGAAAGACACAGCATCAAAATGCCTGCCGCAGAAAGGACAGTCGAAGAAATCCTGCTCTCTGTCTACCTCAAGAAAACTGCCGCACTCAGGACAGGAATAAGGTCTGAGCTTTGCCATTTAAACACCCCCCAAAATGGCTTTAGTAAGTTATTTCTGCTTTGTATAGTTCTCAGTGCCGAGGCCTGTAGTAATCGAAAGATAGTCGTTAGTAAGCGTATATTTATAAGCATATTCCTGATCGCCGAAGGTATCATCGTGCCAGCCGTCATCAGGATAAAGTATCAAAAGGCCTTCTTCAGTATCAAGCTTATACTTGCCGGTCTTGTTGATATCGTAAGTCTTGCCGGAGAAGTTCTCCATACCGGTCTCCTTGTAAGTTCCGTCACTGTTGAATGTGTAATAGTGACTTACAGGATCGATACCGAGAAACGAAGTGGCATCGCCCGGATTCTGCTTCCATGTGCCGATAAGACGCTTTTGCGCATCATCACCGCACGAAGTCAAAACGAACATGAGAAACAATACCAAAACTGCAGAAACAGCCTTTACGCTCTTTTTCATAAGCACCTCCGGATCTGAATCAGATCCATTACGCCAAAGCTTTATACCCTAAAGCTTTCAATCTTCCCTCAACCAAAATGATTATAGCAAACTTTTTTGAATTGTTACAAAACACCCGTCCGGTGGAAGAGTTCCGCATTTTTAAATTGATACTAAAAACCGTCCGGTGTCTATCTGCCGCTTTTTCAAAACAATTAAAAACTGCACTACAACGTATGTGCATTGTAGTGCAGTAACTATTATTTTGTTTTGTTAAATTGCTTTACTGTTATGCTCTTCTATGTTGTGTAATTTTTCGCTTTTTAATCCACCCCCTCTTCACCTGTTGTTCTCTTATAGAATGTCGTCAGATCGACTGTCTCACCGGCAAAGTTCTTGCCTTCGCCTGTTTTACGGTCGATGGCGTACATTTCGAGAGTTGTCTTCTTCTCAGGATCTGTATCGTCCTTGGAGAAGATGTGGATATAGACCGTCTCGCCTTCTACATGGTCGATCTCAATGTTCGGAGCCTTCTCACCCTTTGCAAACTCATAGTAAGTGGAAGCCCATGTAAGAAGCTGGTCGTCAGCAAATCCGGACTGATTCTGGCCGCCGGGAAGGTCAGCCTGAGATTCCTCAGGAACTGTTGCATCAACTGTCTGATCGTCAGCGGGTACCTCGTCAGATCCCTGTGTAGGAACTACAATACGCGCATCGTTATTTGCAGAAATATCGGAGGGATTTTTGTCGCCACTAGAATTGGTAGTGCAGCCGGCCAGTGTGGCAACAGCCATAGCCGCGCACAGGATCGTTAATACTGTCTTTTTCATTTTTCCGTACCATCCTATTATCATTTCACTTGAAGGTCCCCGCCCTCAGGTGATAAACCCACTTTAACAAACACGTCCGCTGTCAGGAACGCGAAAATTAGGCACAAATGGTTCAGAAATCAGGCAAAACCTACGGATTTGTTCGAAAATTTAAGGCTCAAAAACTCAGATATACGCAGTAAGATCAATAAAATCACCGTTATTCGTCTGCCCGGTACCGGATTTTTTATCGATGAAATAAACTTCATAAGTGGTGATGTCGAGCGAATCTTCATCTCCATAAGAGTAAGAGTCGTAAATATGGATATAAATACTTTGATCGTTCTCGTAAACGATCTCAAAAGTTGGCAGGAAACCCCAAATTGACTGAAAGTGTTTCTTCGACAGCTCCAGCAGTTCTTCGGTGCTAAAAGGATCGCCGTCCGTAGGCAGTGTGAAGTCTGATGTATATGGCTTTACCGCTTGTGATGTTTCACCCGTCTCAAAAATACTCGGATCAAAGCTCGCAGTCGGCGCGGAAATGGAAGTCTCAGCAGGTCCAGCATTGCAGCCAGCTAAAGCTGCAGCGACAGTCAGACCGATAATCACGCCAAGAATCTTCTTCATCTTTAAGCCCCGTTAATATGGAATCTTCTTTAGCGCAATTATATCAAGTTATCCCCGCGTTATTAAGAAAATTCTCAATATAAGCCGTATACTGCTCAAATCCGGCCATCTGGCGGCTCATCGCGTGGCCGGCTCCCTCAACATAAATAAGTTCAGTATAAACGCCGTTCCTCTTCGCCTCTTCATAAAGTGTCTTGGCATTATAAGGCTTTACGAAAGTATCGCCCGCACCATGTATAAAAAGGATCGGTGTCTTGTGACCCTTAAGGCAGGCGAGCGCGTTAGTCTTCTTGATATCAACCTTATATAAGAGCTTCCCTGCCAGCCACACAAAAGGCATCAATGCCTGCATGTGAATGTTTTTATAACAATCCCTGATGACTTCATAAGTACCGATAAAGCAGCAGTCTGAGACGATAAAATCGATCTTCGGATCAAACCTTAAGCTGTGAAGCGCCGTAGAGCTTCCCATCGATTCGCCCTGAAGGCCCAGAATTCTTACGTCCGTGAACCTGCTTCCTGTATCTTCGATCACCTTGATCAGGTCTTCTGATTCGACATTGCCCAAAGTGCACTTGTCAGGCTTATTGTCTCCGTGAGTCCTTGCATCGTAAGTTATACACGAGAAGCCGAGCTTGATATAGCAATTCGCATATTTAACCGCGCCGATGCGGCTGGATGTGTGACCGTGGCAGATAATCACGTATTTGCCGGTGCCTCTTGTTTGGGGCGTGCTTACAAAAGTCGCGTGCAGGATGTAGCCGTCCTTGCCTTCGATCGTGTAATCCTGCTTGTCATAGGAATCGTAATCGAGCCAGAGGCCGCGCTTCTTATTGCCTGCTATCTCTCGCTCTTTGGGGATCAGCCTGGGCTTTACAGATGCCTTGGCATTCCGCCATGAGAATATGACAAGGCCTATGAGGAAGACTGCAATTACTGCGATTAATACGATGACGGCCCAGTGCATGATTCTTCTCCGTTAATTGTGCTTTTTACTGTCTTCAGTTTGCTTAAACAGCAGGACCAAAAGCAACGGCACAAGACAATATGTATAAGCAAAGAATCTTATTGAATCATAGACATCGGTAAGCAGTATCGCCGTCGAATAATTGTAGAAGAAAAATGGCAGTACGAGCAGTATCTTCTTCCAGTCTTTAAGGCTGTTCAGCTTAGTTTTCGACAACAGAGCGATGATCATCAAAAGATGCATCGTACCTACGATAAAGAACAAATGCGGCAGATAGTCGACAGCAAGAAGATCATATGCAAGAAGCAATGTCATTACATCTTCATTTCCCGCATAATCGATTCCATTAAGGTTACTGATAATATACGGGCGGATCAGCGAGAGGCTGATGTATTTGTGAACCGGATTATATGTCTCTCCTGTCAGCCTGAAGATCGATTTTAAAGACTCCTTCGGTGACGCCTTCAAACATCTGAGCGCCATGGACAGGACTTTCTGTCTGCCTGCTTCTTCAATAGGAGCCGTGTCACCGCTGTATTTAACGTTATCAAAGCATCCGTAAGTATAATACTTCTCATAACTCTCTCTGAGATTAATGCTGTAAGCAAAATCCAGAATCTCGCTGTCAGCTTTTTCCGGCGTATAAGTAACAGTAGCGGCAATTACATTGAGCGGGAGTCCGAGCGTCTCAGCCTGCCTGTTGTCAGGCTTCTCGACGCCCAGCACTGCAAAAAGCGGGATCTTGATCAGAGCGAAAAGGATAATAATGCTTGCTGCTATGACCAAAAAGCGCTTCCTGCTGATAAAAAAGAGCACTGCTATCACGAGCGGCACAGTAAACGTCAGCGCATTATGCCTGAAAAGCGTTGTACATACTGCCGTGACAATAAAAATGGCCGTGTTAAGATTCGACTTGATCCACTCGCCTTTGCTGAAAAATATCCTTACGGAAAAAGCGGTCAGCAAAACCGCTCCTGTGGCAAAAGCATTATCCTTATAAGGAAACATCAAAGTAAGGGCGATCAAGGGATTGAGCAGCACAAAAAGAACTGAAGCAACCGTGATCTTCACATTGGAATACTTAAGTACCGTGTTGAACGCATAACCCAAAGCGCCAGAAAAACAGATAATCTGAAACAAAACGATCGATCCGATCCACCCGCCGCTTATCGATAACGGCAACTTAAAAGCAAACAACGTCTGAAGCACAGGATGCCAGTCGTTATACTCATTCGTCATAGCCTGATTGTACTGGACCACAGAATCGACCGAAAAACCACCCGGATAAAACGCCCAGAAATTAATGAGATAAACAACTAAGGGCGCTATATACAGCAGGCATTTTAAGACTGTTGAGGATTTAGGAGCCGATGCGGATTTCTCTTTAATGGTAAGTTTTGAGATGAACTTGATCAGAAAATGGCTGATAACTACAGCCAGCGGAAGGAACGCTACGGCCATCAAAGGCAGAAACGGAAGCAGGTTGTCATAGAAAAACAGAGTCGTTACAAAGACGAATACAAAATATAAGACCAGTACAAGCCCGTTTGCACCATAGATATATTTCCAAAAACGATCAAAAACAGCTCTCATAAAACCTTCAAAAGCACAAGTTAAGCACGAATTAGAATTCATTATATCAAAAAAATCTCGGCTTCCGTCGCTGCGTCTCTGAATTGATGTCTGAAGTCCCTAATATCGAACTGGTAGTTCGATTATAGGGATGCCGAAACATTAGATTGAACTCCCTAATATCGAACTGGCAGTACAATTTTGTCGGTTTTCATGCAAAACCCCTAAAATCGAACTGTGAGTACGATAATAGGGGTTGAGAGCACAAATACTTAGTGCCGGACTTTTTATCTTCTTCTATATGTCTTATTGTAAGCAACTGTCATTGCGACGATGCAAGCGAGTGCGATGACTGCGATGTAGATAACAGATGTCTGTAATGTGAAGTCGAGGCCAAAAGAATGCGCATTGAAGCTGAAAGTATCTTTGATACCGCTTATGAAGGCGCCGCCGTCAAGGCCGTTGATATCTGTATTTATTGCATCTGCGACTCCTGAGAGCAGGACGTTTCTGATCATGGAAGTGATGTGGCTTGCCGGGAACAGATTGCAGAAAGACTGAACGCCGTCTGAAAACTGTGAGAGCGGGATATATGCGCCGATGACAAAGCCTGCAGCTGCCGTAAGGATTCCGAAGAATGCCGTGCTTGTCGAAGAGTTCTTGAAGAGCAGCATGACAACCATAAAGAGTGCCGTAGAAGATACTGAGCCGAGAAGGACGATCCCGTAAGCTGCAGCGATCTGTGTGATGCCCATATGCATGTCGCCCATGGCACTGAGAATAACAAGGCCGATCGTAAGGATAATGCTTGTCATGATGAAAGCGCAGATCGAAGATGCTGTGAAATATGAGAGGATGATCTTCCATCTCTTCAATGGTGTGGAGCAGATATCGGCGTCGACGCCTGCCTCTTTGTCCTTGACGATCGTCTGAAGGCATGTGTAAGGGATCGTGATGAGTGCTGAGCCTAAGATGCCGGAGAGCAGGATGCCGTTTACGAACATCTCGACGTCGGCTGATGAGACAATATTTTCGAGGCCGCGCATCGTGCTGTTCATTGCCTCAACGAATGTGCCCTTAAGGAACAACAGATAAAGTACGAATACGATGATCGATGTGAGCAGCGAGAAGATTATCGCGAGTACATCCTTGAAATATATAAGCAGGTTTCTTCTTGTAAATCCTAAAAAGTCCTTCATGTTAAGCGAGCTCCTTTCCTGTGAGATTGAGGAAAACATCATCCATTGTACCCTTGATGTATTCGTAATCTCTTATCTCTTCCTTGTGTTCGAAAATAAATTCCGTCAGATTCTGATCCGTCTCAATGTTGTAGTGGTCTGCGTCATAGACGAACTTGCTGCTGATCTTTGTGATCACCGCTTCTGCCCTGTCGCTTGCAGGTGTGTACCAGACGAGCTTGGAATGAGCGTATCTTGATTTAAGTTCAGCGGGTGTTCCGGTGGATACGATGTGTCCCTTATCAAGTATTACGACGTGGTCGGCGTCCCTGGTCTCTTCCATGTAGTGGGTCGTAAGGAAGATCGTCATCTTGTGCTCTTTCCTTAAGTAATTGATGTAATCCCACACGAGCTTTCTGGATTTCGGGTCAAGGCCTGTGGTCGGCTCATCAAGGAATAAGATCTTCGGGTTGTTGATGAGAGCCCTCATGATGTCTACCCTTCTTCTCTGGCCGCCCGAGAGCTTCTCGTATTTTCTGTCCCAGATATCCTTCATCTCAAAGCGCTCCGAGAATGGTTCGAGCCTTCTTAGAACTTCCTTCTTCGTAAGGCCGTAGTATGAACCTCTTGTGAGCAGATTGTCCTTAACGCTGAGCTTCTTATCAAGGACGGAATTCTGGAAAACGATGCCGTTGACTTTCCTGATCTCGTCGTCCTCTTTGCCGAGTTCGTGACCTGCGATGACCACCTTGCCGGATGTCTTCTCGAGGATCGTTGTCAACATGTTGATCGTTGTTGACTTGCCTGCTCCGTTCTCCCCCAAGAAAGCGAAAAGCTCGCCCTCTTCTACTTCGAATGTGATACCGTCAACTGCGGTATGCTCTTTGTACTTCTTTGTAAGATTTTTAACTTCGATGATTTTCATGTCTTTATCCTCCTGACAAGGCCAAGATAACCTAAGAGAATCGGCGTGAAAATAGCTCCGCTACCAAGTTGCGGATTAGGGTTACTAAGTTGCGGATTTGGCAGAAATATCAGCGAATCTAAATAAAATTACGCGGCTGTCAAAAACGCGGTAGATCAATTTATATCTAGGCTCGATGAAACACTCCCTGAAGCCTTCAAACACCCCATACAGCGCATGATCGCAGTACTTTTTATCAAGTTTCTCGTCCGATTGAATATGGCCAACGCATTCATACAGGCTATCGAAATTGTAATCAGTTTTAAGAGCCTTTTTCGCGTCTTCTATAAATAGCTTTGAAGGAACCACTCTAAACATTCAGCAACACCTCGAAAATCAGATCTTTTGCTGTATAGTAATGCTTATATGAATCGAGATTGCTCATTATCTCTTCATATTCTGCAAGCATCATCTTCATTTCTTCGTCCGGAATCCGCTTTACTTCGAAGGGGATGCCGTCATAAGCAAGCGAAGCCTTTAAAAACATAACAATCGCAGTCGAAAGATTAAGTCCCAGATCGGCATAGAGCTCTTCAGCAGCCTTTTTGAGACCGGGATCAAGTCTTATCGTAATATTTGCACCAGCCATATAGCCTCCTTTGTATGTTCGAGATTCGCATCGTAAAAAAAATGCACTACATTGTATGTACAGTGTAGTGCAGATAAATTAGTTTTTGCGCTCAAAGTGCTGAGAAATGAAAAAAAGCCCCTCAAAATGAGACTATTTGACAAAAATTGAGACTGGCCCCTTATGCCCTTATTCTTCGTCCCTGATATCGTCCAGAGCTTTATTGATCTTGTTGTCGTCGCGCTTGTGGAACCAGAGAGTAACGACCCAGACAAATGCATAGACCAGGAAATAGATAATGGTCATGAAAATAAAGCCGTCAAGCTGGTTATACCAGTTGAAGACCCGGCCAAAGGCAATTACGATCGCATAAAGTCCGATGCAGTGAAGGATCAGGCGGAGAATGAACTTATTCTTCGGAATATCAGTATCCGTAAGCCAGATAACAGTCGGAACCGAACAGACAGCGCCTGTAAGAACGACAGACAGAAGCTGGATCCAGCTGAGCTTGAATTCGGAAAGCGGATCGCCGCCAAAGATGCAGTAGATAAGGCCTTCGATGATAATGCCGACGAGGATCGCGAAGGAGATCATCATAGTCTGCTCGAGCCAAAGCTTAAATTTGTTCATCCTATTCCGAGCCTCCTCTTAACTTCCTTAACATATCCTCTGGAGATTACGACGACCTCGTCATTAAGGAGCGTCGCATCGATCCTGCCAGAGATCTGGGACTTAACATTTCTGACCTTCTTGAGGTTGATTATCATGGACTTTGAGCAGCGCATGAAATACCCGCCGAGCATGACTTCGAGCTCGTAGAGCCTGTATTTGCAGTCATAGCATCCCTGCTTGGTGTAGACAAAAGACTTCTTGTCGACGGACTCAATGTAATAGACAGCAGACGCCTTGATTATATAGGTCTTCCCGTCTTTGCTGACGGCAAAGCCTTTGGCGTCGCCCTCTAAAAGCTCGATCGCGCCTGATATCTCATCAGTGATCTCGACCGCTTTGATTACGGCCTGCTCCTGATCCTTTGATTCAACTTTCTCGAACGTAACCTGCAAAACTAAAATCCCCTGGTATGGAAAATCCCCATTAATTGTATCAACTAATGGGGATTATTTCATCGCTTTTGGTGGGGCTGGTGGGACTTGAACCCACACGATTTATGGTCGGCAGATTTTGAGTCTGCTGCGTCTGCCATTCCGCCACAACCCCGTAGCGAAGTAATTATATTAAAGCTGTTATTCTTTGTCAATTTGCTCTTTCCCGGCGTTTGCGGCAGGAAGCAGAGCTTTCTTCGCGCTCCACTTTTTCTGGAACATAAACGTTAAGATAAGTGCGTAGATTGCGAAAACCACCACCGGCAATGCCGATATGCCGCCGCCCAGAATAGCCACTGCGGCAAAGTTCAGTACCGCATAAACTGCAGCAACTATCGCTGCCACCCTGCTCTGAAGGAAGTTTATGAGCATCGAGAGCACTATCATAAAAAACATGTCAAAAACGACCAACTTCTCCTTATAGAGCGCCATATTTACTACGTACGATCCGATGCCGATAATGTAGCCCAGGCCCGCGCAAATAATGATGTTTGTACGTATTACCTTCATCTCAGGTGAAGAAAAGAACTGCCATCTTGTCATAGACTGTCTCCTCCTTTCATGCGGCTTCCTCTAAAGCCTCTGCCTTTATGATATCAGCGTTTGTCAGGAACATGTTAATGTGTGATTTGTATTCTTCCTTGCCTGCCACCTGTCTGGATCTTGCATGTGTCGCACCGGGAACGATCCAGAGCTCGGTATAAGTATATTTCTTGGCTTCGTTATACATATCAATGCTGTTCTCTGTATCGATCCAGTTATCATCACCGCCGTGGACGAAGAGGATCGGAACAGTCTTACCCTTAAGAGCGTCGATTCCGCTGACCTGGGCGTCATCGATGCCGTAAAGGAGTTTAAATCCGATGTCCGCACAGGTTCCGAAAGGATAAAGGTACATATCGTTATACATATCATGGACCATGTACTTCAGGCTCTGCATGCCGCAGTCGGCAACGATGAAGTCGATCTTATCGCTGTATCTTAAGGCATTAAGAGATGTCGATGTTCCCATCGACTCGCCCTGCAGGCCAAGAATATCGACATCCTTATATCTCGCGAAAGTATCTTCAATAAGGTAATTTAAGTCCTGAGCCTCATATCCGCCCATCGAGCAGATAGCCTTGGCATTCTCGCCGTGAGCCCTTAAGTCATAAGTGATAACCGTGAATCCAAGTTCAATATAGGCATCGCAGTATTTGGATACCGAATACATATTGGATGTGTGGCCGTGGGAATAGATCAGGTATTTGCCGGTGCCCTTAGTCTCAGGTGCAGACACCTTCATGCAGTGGAGTTCATAGCCGTCCAGGCCCTTAACTATATAAGGTTCCTTATCGTATTTATCAAAACCGCCCCAGACGCCATTCTCCTTCATCTCCAGCTCGACATCCGTGTAAGAGTCGCGCTTAGGGTGTGTAATTGACGTTGATGTGCCCACAGCAGCGCCAATCAGATTAAGGATAATGAATACGGCAAGAGAGATAAGGACAACTTTCAAGACCTTCTTCTTGTTGACCGGTTTTCGAGCTTTGGACATAAGAACACCCCGTAAATGTTAATAATTTATACAGTTCTATTATATATTATTCCTACTGATATAAGAGGGATAATGCACAGAATGTCTGCCTCAGGATCAATTCCGTAACTTGACCTGAAAAATAAATGAAAATCATTCTACATTGTTAGGATTGTTTTTCGACATTAAACGACAATTCTCAAACAAAAGTGACGTAAAAACCCTAAAAATTTCAACACTATTCTTTTACAAAAGTAATATAATTACGTTGTTAAATTTTGAAGAAAGAGGTTACCGATTATGGCAAACATTGATTTGACAAAGTACGGCATTACCGGCACAACCGAGATCGTTTACAACCCTTCTTACGAGACACTCTTTGAAGAAGAGACAAAGGCTGGTCTCGAGGGCTACGAAGTAGGTAAGGTTACTGAGCTTGATACTGTTAACGTTATGACAGGTATCTTCACAGGCCGTTCCCCTAAAGATAAGTACATCGTTATGGATGAGAACTCCAAGGATACAGTTTGGTGGACATCCGACGAGTACAAGAACGACAACCACCCCATGACAGAAGAGACTTGGGCAGTTGTTAAGGACATCGCTAAGAAAGAGCTCTCCAACAAGAGACTTTTCGTAGTTGATGCTTTCTGCGGTGCAAACAAGGATACAAGAATGGCTATCCGTTTCATCGTTGAGGTTGCTTGGCAGGCTCACTTCGTAAAGAACATGTTCATCGTTCCTACAGA
>JAEFBC010000002.1 GCA_016292155.1 Saccharofermentans sp.
ATCTCTATAAAGGGAGCAGTTGCAGTCATCATTTACTTCGGTATGGCGGTGCTCCTCAGAATGCAGGAAGCCACTGAGTGGATCAACAAATTTAAATCAAAGGTGTTTAAGAAGACCGCAGCGAAAAAGACATGAAAAGAAAGTGGCTTACATTAAAGCTTATCACTGTTATAGCAGTCACAAGCGTTTTGTTTGGTGTAGCCTCTTGTCACGTAAATTCCACTGAGAAAGCTGATATCAATACCGCTGCAGGCAGTTCTGAGATAACAGAATCTGCGACCGAGCCTCAGACTGTACCTGCCGAGTCAATGACTGAACTCGCGCCTATTACAGTTGCAACAACTACAACTGAAACACAGGAAGAAACGACCACCACAACAACTGAAGAGGAAACTTCTGCCACCACTGAGAAGGTCATAAAAGGCCTGTCTCCTGAATGGGTAAGAGAACTTCCCCAGGCGCAGGATCTCGGAACCAACCAGATGCTGATAGTTGCCGCATCCGGAATGGATAAGACTACATGTAAAGTCTCCATGCACGAGCGTGACGGCGAAGGAAACTGGATACAGATCTTCTCTGTTGACGGCTATGTGGGCAAGAAGGGAATGGTACTTGATTCGGAGCGTAAGGAAGGCTGCGGAAAGACTCCTATAGGTGTCTATTATTTCAATAAGGCTTTCGGAATCGCTGATGATCCGGGTTGTTCGATCCCATATATCAAGGTTACAAAAGACCTCTACTGGTCAGGCGATATGCGTGACGGCATGTGCTATAACGAGATGGTAAGCATCAATGATCTGCCTGAGCTCGACGTCAAGAACAGCGAGCATCTGATTGATTATACGAAGGCTTATCAGTACTGTCTTAATATCAGCTTCAATGAGGAGTGCACACCCGGAAGAGGTTCTGCTATTTTCCTCCACTGCATGGGCAACAACAAGTACACGGCAGGCTGCGTTGCAGTTTCAAAGGACACCATGATTAAGATAATGAAGCGTGTCGATCCTGACTGTGTTGTAATAATTGATCTCAAGTCGAATCTTGGAGCCTGATCTGGATGATCAAGACGCGCCTCGTCAGAATAATATGCCTCGTTGTAGCCTTTGCTTCGGTGTTCTGTCTTTTCGACGGATTTCCTTCCACTCCTGTTATTGCCGATACGGTAAATGATATCGAAGCGCTGGAAGTGGAAACAGACCCCAAGCATTACCAGTTCGTGGGAAGACTTTATTCCATAATCTTAAGACAGGACAACTGCGATAAGGCAGAGAAGGAGAAGCTTGCTGGAAAGCTCAAGGGCGGCATCACGGAAGCGTATAACGTCCTGTTCCATTTCTATTTCTCGCCCGAGTACAGAGCGCTTGGCCATTCGGACGAGCAGTTTGTGGAAGATCTCTATACAGGCTGCTACGGAAGATATGCTGACTCGAAGGGCAAAGCCAAATATGTTGCAAAGCTCGAAAAAGGCTACAGCAGATATCTCGTCTTCAAAGAATTCATCTCTTCCAACGAGTTCGTTAAGCTCTGCTACGCTTATAACATAAGAGTAAAAAAGATCCTTATTGAGAATTATATAGATCACCTTGACGGAATGACCTGTATAGGTGATGACTACTACGATCTTGATAAGAAAGGCAATCTCGGCAGGTGTTACAAGAATGCCGCAAAGCATGTCCGCTGCATCAATGAACAGCTCTTCAGGAGTAAGACCAAGTATTACATCATTGCCGATATAGATAACTGCTATATCGAGATCTTTAAGGGCAGTGTCGGCAATTGGTCTTTATATAAGATATATCCAATGTCATGCGGCAAGAAGGGACATGCAACACCAAGAGGAACATATAAGGTTACCAAGAAACTGTCTTATTTCTATTCGCACGGATCGCTTTGCTACCATGCGACCCAGTGGAATGGCCCGTATTATTTCCACAGCGTAACTTATAACTATAACGGCACCGTTCAGGACGGCCGTCTCGGACAGCATGTCTCGGCAGGCTGCATCAGACTTCGTAAGGATGTTGCGAAGTGGATCTACGATAACATCCCGAAAGGCACGACGGTAAAGACTGTATGAAGATAGTGGTAATTAACAGATTATTGAAGGATATTCATAAAGAGAAGATCAGAAAAGCCGCAGAAGAGGTCGGCGGCGATCTTCTTTTTGTTGAATCTGAAGATGAGATCACGTCTGATTGGGAAGACTGCGATGTTATCTATGGTTTTGGAATGGCGAACGCGGGAAAGAATAAAAACCTTAAGTGGCTTTCCGTTCCTTCTGCAGGAGTCGATTATCTTATGAAGCCCGGCGTCTTTGCTAACGAAGATTGCCTTGTCACCAATTCTTCAGGCTCTTACGGAGTAACCATAGCTGAGCACATCATCGCAGTGTCTTTGATGATGATGAGAAAAATAGATTATTCCTACCGTGAATCCCTCAAGGGCAACTGGAGCAGCCCACAGCCTCAGAAGTCTCTTAAGAACTGCAGGATCTTAGTTCTTGGCACAGGTGATATCGGAAGCTGCTTTGCAAGAAGGGCTAAAGCTTTTGAGCCTCTTTCCATAACCGGCGTATCAAGGAGCGGCAGGAGCAATGATCCTTCGTATGACGCTGTTAAGAAAGTCGATGAGCTTGACTCGCTGCTTCCTGATACTGATCTTCTTGTTATGAGCCTGCCTGATACTCCGGAGACGAGAGATATCCTAAACCGCGAGCGGATTGCTTTGCTTCCAGAGGGCGCTTATGTGGTCAATGTCGGCAGGGGATCAGCTATAGATGAAGATGCGCTTTGCGAGAGCCTTAACAGCGGCAGGCTCGGAGGAGCTGCTCTGGATGTATTCAGGACCGAACCGCTTCCTTCTGACAGCAGTATCTGGAATACGAAGAATCTTCTTATAACTCCACATGTTGCAGGCAACCTCACACTCGAACATACGCTCAACACCAATGTTGATATGTTCTGTGAGAACCTCGTGAGATTCGGTAAAGGATTGCCTCTCAACAATCTGATAGACAGAAACAAGGGTTATTGATACGAAAAAGTCTAATTCCGGCGTAACAATTTGTCGGCAATTATGTCGGTTTCAAGACGATTTTTGCAGGCTTTTGTCGGGTAATGTCGGTTTTAATGTTTTGAGGGGGCAAATTCAACCTTTTTAAAACGGGGAAAAGCCCTGGAAATAAGGCTTTCTGAAATCTGGTGTCCGATTAACGGGACTTGTTTGGTTTTGTTCGAATTTGTAAGGTTATTTTTGTTGACAAAAGTGTATCATAACAATAGAATTAACTCATAAATGAGAACAAATGTTCAATTCTTCAGGAGGATCAATATGGCTAAGAGTAAGAATGCAGGTAAGGGCTCAGTCGCTCAGGTTCAGGATAAGGACGAGAGAAGGAAAGCCCTTGATGCCGCTATGGCACAGATAGAGAAGCAGTTCGGCCAGGGTGCTGTTATGCGTTTGGGCGATAAGTCCCAGGTCGAGATCGATACCATTCCTACAGGTGCTTTGACACTTGATATCGCACTCGGTATCGGCGGACTTCCCAGAGGAAGAATCATTGAGATCTATGGACCTGAATCTTCAGGTAAGACGACAGTAGCTCTCCACTGTGTTGCAGAAGCACAGAAGATGGGCGGTACATGCGCTTTCATCGACGCAGAGCACGCGTTAGATCCCGTTTATGCCGGCAATATCGGTGTTGACGTTGATAACCTTCTTTTGTCACAGCCTGATACAGGTGAGCAGGCACTTGAGATCTGCGAGACTCTCGTTCGCAGCGGATGCATTGATGTAGTCGTTATCGACTCCGTTGCCGCACTCGTTCCGAGAGCAGAGATCGAAGGCGAGATGGGCGATTCACACGTTGGCCTTCAGGCACGTCTCATGAGCCAGGCATTAAGAAAGCTCGCACCTGTCGTATCCAAGTCAAATACTATTTGTATCTTTATCAACCAGCTCCGTGAGAAGGTCGGTGTTATGTTCGGTAACCCTGAGACCACACCTGGCGGCCGTGCTCTTAAGTTCTATGCATCAGTAAGACTTGATGTAAGGAAGGTTGAGACTCTCCGTAACGGTACAGACGTAGTCGGAAGCCACACAAGAGTTAAGGTAGTTAAGAATAAGGTGGCTCCTCCGTTCAAGGAAGCTGAGTTCGATATCATGTACGGCAAGGGCGTCTCTTCTGAAGGCTGCATTATCGACCTTGGTGTTGAGAATAACATCATCGATAAGAGCGGATCCTGGTTCGCATATAACGGCGCTAAGATCGCACAGGGCAGAGATGCTGCCAAGCAGTACCTTATCGACCATCCTGACGTCAAGGATGAGATTGAGGACAAGATCAGAGAATCCTACATGCCTGCAGACGATGATGACATTCCGGCAGGCGCTGCAGCAGAAGCTGCACCCGAAGAAGAATCTGATGACGACGATATCTTAGGTATCGATGTCTGACAGTAACAGGACCAAGGAAGCCGTAACCTGCGCGATCAGGCACATAGGCACCGGCATATACTCTTCCGGCAAGATAAGACTTTATCTTATGCAGAGGGGCTATTCAGAAGCTGTCGCTGTTGAGGCGGTCAAGCTTCTGATAGATTCCGGTTATATTGACGATCTCCGTGCATCGCGCAAGGTTTTGGCGGTCCGTTCCGGAAAGAAACAGGAGAGCCGTAATTTTATATACCAGCGTCTTCTTGAGGCCGGTATAGATGATGACTGTGCTGAACTCGTCGTATCTGAATTAGGAAGTGATACAGATACATGCAAGGAGTTATATGAAGCTTCTTTTGGTGCTCCTGATGAGGGAACATTTGACAGGGAAAATGAGTTTATCAAGTTAGCTCAACTGCGTGGTTACAGCCTTGAATCAGCCAGGGCTGCTTTCCGTAAATATATGGACGGCTAATGGTATATCTCATGATACTTGTGTGATTACTTATCTTCAGGAGGATTCATATGTTCAGACCGATGCGCAGGTTCAAGCAGCAGATAAGTGAGGGAGAGTGTATCGCTATACTTAAAGAACAACCCAGAGGTGTTCTTTCGATGATCGGCGATGACGGCTATCCCTATGGTATTCCGCTTGATCACTGGTATTGTGAAGAGGATGGCAATATCTATTTTCACGGCGCTAAGGAAGGTCATAAGATCGATTCGATCACAAAATGTGACAAAGTCAGTTATTGTGTAATGAATGAAGGCTTCCGTAAGGAAGGCGAGTGGGCACTCAATATAAGCAGTGTTGTAGTATTCGGACGCATCAAGAAGGTTGACGATATTGAGAAAGCCAAGCATATTTGCAGAAACCTTTGTCTGAAGTTTACTGATGATGAGGAATATATTCAGCATGAACTGACTCATGCTTTGCACCGTGTTCAATGTTTAGTCCTCGTTCCGGAACACATGACCGGCAAACTGGTTAACGAATCTTAAGTATTGGTCTGACTTTTAATTCTTTTCTCCGCGTGTTATATTCGTTGCTATGAATAATACGGCTGTTAATAATTCTGATATTAAGATCACTCTCATAGCTCTGGGTTGTTCCAAGAACCTCATAGACTGTGAGAATATGTCCACGGAACTTAAAGAGGCAGGATACAACGTTATCAACGATGTTGAGAATTCTGACATCGTTGTTATCAATACCTGCGGTTTTATTGAGTCTGCAAAGAAAGAAGCTATCGATGCAATACTTGAGGTAGCTGATTTCAAGGTTCCCAATGGAAACGTTAAGAAGATAATCGTCTCAGGATGCCTTTCACAGAGATATCCTGAAGATATCCTTAAAGAACTTCCGGAAGTTGATGCTGTTCTCGGAACAGCTCATTACGGTGATATTGTTGATGTCGTTGCCAAGCTTGTTACAGAGCTTGATTCTGAGTCTGAGAAGATAAACCTCACATCAGGCGTAGGCGGATTTAAACACCTTGTAAAGGAGAGGGAGCTCTCGACCGAAGCGTATGCATGGATCAAGATCGGCGAAGGCTGCCTTAACAGATGCACATTTTGTGCTATCCCTCTCATCAGAGGTTCTTTTGTATCCCGTCCGATGGAAGATATCGTTGAAGAAGCAAAGATCATTGCTTCAAGAGGCGTAAAAGAATTAGTCCTGGCTGCCCAGGATACGACGAACTATGGTATCGAACTTTACAAAGAGAGAAGCCTTACAAAGCTTTTGAAGAAGTTATCTGAGATAGACGGTATTGAGCTTATCCGTGTCATGTACGGATATATGGACGGCATCACACCCGATCTTATCGAGGAGATGGCTAATAACCCCAAGGTTGCTCACTATCTTGATATTCCGATCCAGCACGGCTGTGACAGGATACTAAAGGCTATGCACAGAAGGGATACGGCTGATCTCATTACTTCCAGACTTGAGATGATAAGGAAGGCCATGCCTGACTGCATTATCAGAACCACCGTTATGGTCGGCTTCCCCGGCGAGACCGAGGAAGACTTCCAGGAACTTAAAGATAATCTTAAGAAGTGGAAATTTGACAGATTAGGCTGCTTTATTTTCTCGCCTGAAGAGGGAACCAAGGCCTATGATATGCCTGACCAGATAGATGAGGAGACCAAGCAGAGAAGATACGATGAGATCTACGAGCTCCAGAAGCAGATCTCAGGAGAGCAGTCTAAGAAGCGACTTGGCACCGTTACCAGGGTCAATATCTGCTCCGTTTCTGACGATGGTATCTTCTATATCGGCAGGAGCTACGGCGAATCTCCGGAAGTCGATCCGGTCATCTATATCGCTTCCCAGGAAGCAGAACTTAATATCGGTGACTTTGTAGATGCAAAGATCGTTGATTGCTCAGACGATTACGACATGACCGCCGTTACGATTTGACGGACTGAGAAATCTGTGTATTATTAGTGTGTTGTCTTTCAAGACTTCATATTTAGTAATAAAGGAGCAGCAGGCCATGAATCTTCCAAACAAGCTTTCTATCTTGAGGATCGTTCTTGTGCCGGTCACGCTTCTTTTCATGCTTCCCATCAATATTTTCGGCTGGGAGCCTTCCGGATGGAACGGCTTCATCAACTCCTATGGCATGATAGTTGCCGGAGTTGTCTTTATTATTGCCTCATTTACAGATATGTTCGACGGCAAGATCGCCAGGAAATATAACCTTATTACGGATCTGGGCAAGTTTTTGGATTCTCTTGCAGATAAGATCCTTGTAATAAGCATTATGCTGGCGTTTATCGGTTTGGGAAGAATTTCCGCGTGGGCGGTAATGATTATCATCTTAAGAGAGTTCGCAGTATCCGGTCTTCGTATGATAGCTGCGGCAAAAGGCGAGGTAATTGCGGCAAAAATGATCGGCAAGGTCAAGACCGTAACCCAGATGATCGCTCTGATCTACCTTATGTTTGAGCCTTTGCTCCTTAAGATCTTCGGTTTAGGTTTTAATGGTTATCCGATCGGTATTAATGCGGTCACGATAATTGGGGATGGACTTTTCGCAATATGTGTTATTATGACCATTGTTTCAGGCATTGACTATCTTATTAAGGGTAAGCAGTACCTGAAGGGGTAAATGTC
>JAEFBC010000220.1 GCA_016292155.1 Saccharofermentans sp.
AGATCAAAACTGCACGTGTCTCCATGTTCAGATATTTCTGGCCGTTCCTGGTGCTCTCGATCGCCGGAGGTTTATTTGCATATATTTATTCGTTCGTATACTTTTTCTCAACACCACCGGACGAAAGAGTTGTCTCACAGCCTACCGTTAATGGCGCGTTATTAGCTGTCATGATTATCATCGTCGTGGCCGGCATCGTCTTTGCCAGGCATATGGCTGACAAGAAAAACTGTAAACTGCAGCAGGCAGAAGACGACCAGCTGTTATTTATAAAAAAGCTCGACACACAGCTTGCCGATCTTCAGTACAGAAAAATGGAGCTCATGACGAATGAGCGTGAAGGGGGAGCTGAATCGGAGGCTGATGCGCCAGTTGCTGAGGCCGTTGCTGATGAAGCCGTTGTCGCTACGCCTGTTGCGGAAGCCGTTTCCGTTACGCCCGCTGAGACAGCAGCCGAAGAGACCGCCGCACCTGCGGTCAATCCGTTTGTGCCACAGTACAACAGCGCTGCTGAGATCGACGAAGAACTCAAGAACCTCATAGCCAGAAGAAATGCCATCATTTATGCAAAGCCGATCATCAGGCGCAATGCTTTCTCGTATTTCTGGCCGTTCCTGATCCTCTCTTTTGCGGCATATCAAGCGGCACAGCAAGCGATAATGGTATTCGGTCCCGCTTTGCCCTGGGGACAGGTTTTGGATTCATATTACATGTACTATCTGATTCCCGGCAGCGCCTTTGTACTGATCCATATTTTCGCCGGCATCTATGCCAGAAAAAAGAGAGACGAACAAAACCGTAAGGCCAACGAGGCCGATGTCGCCAGAAACATTGAAGACGCCAGACTGCGTGAGCGCATCTCCGAGCTGCAGTACAAGAAAAAACAATGCTTAAAGTAATCCCGGGATAAATTTTGGGGGCATTTTCGAGTCATATCTAAAAAGGATTTGACCTAAATGTTATAATCCCCATATGAGAAACAGATTCAAAAGCGCGCTTATATCTATACTCGCAACAGCCCTCCTCGCATCCTGCGCAAATGAGCCGGGTGTGACTGAGACGACGGCTTTACCGGAGACCAGCCCTGCCTCCGAAGCCGCTGAAATGACGCTCGAAGAGCCTTTGGCCGAAGAAGGCTTATCAGGCCCGCTTTTCCCCGAATTCAAATACGATTATGAGATCTCCAAAGCTAGCGTGCAGCACAGGGTCAGAACTGTAACTTTCTACCGCGACGGCAACCCGATCTCCGGCAAATTCACGGTGCCTGAAGGCGACGGACCTTTCAAGACGATAATCATCTCCGGCGGCCTTTATACGAACCTCGGCAGATATTCCGCAAAGGCCCAGCGCTACGCTGATTACGGCTATGCCGTCGTCGAGTTCAAGTTCCAGAACGGCACCGCGCCGAAGCCCTACAAGGACCCAAAATATCTTGGCGACTTCATCTACGAGCAGGTCCTCGACCTCTACGCCGTAATGGATGAGGTCAAGCTTTTCCCCGAAGTCGACACTAACAATATCTATCTTTACGGCCACAGCATGGGCGGCCTCGTTTGTTCCTACGCCGGCACGATGCGCCAGAACGAGATCAAGGGCCTGATCCTGAACGACCCGAGCTATTACGCCTGCAAGATCATGAGATTCGAGAACGAGAAAACCATCAGAACCGACATCTACCCCCTGATCTCCCGCTGCTATGTCCCGGTCGTCATCATCTCCGGCACAAAAGCTTTTGCTGCCGATCCGAACAAGGACTTCGACCAGGCGATCGCGTCGCTCCCTTACTGCGATTACATCGTTCTTGACGGCGCCGATCACCACATGGACGGCGAAGCCGGCAACCAGGTCGTCGACCGCTCCGTCGAAGTAATGAAGAAGTGGGACGAAGAGGGGAAGTAATTAATCTGGCAGTGTTGTTTTGACCGCTCTACGTACTAATTTTCGAAAACGGTTCTTGAGTCTGTTTCACTTTTTGTATCACGGAAATTGGAAAATCAGTGACAAAAAGTTGAAATCAGGGCTCATTTCAACTTTTTGTACAACGGAAATCGAAAAAACGGTGACAAAAAGTTAAACAGCTCTGTTTTCGCTAAAACAGTCAACCAAACAGGTACTTCCCTCAATGTTGAAGGCGTTTGGGTACCTGTTTTGTCAACAACATCCACTACACGCCTTTAATTTGCAATTCTCGCCATCCGCAGCGACGCACAAGAATAATCCCCAATTCTTCAAAACGTACATAGAGATTACACATCGCGCCAATATAATCAGGGCAATAGGGACAATGTTAATGGGGACATTGTCATTGGGGAAAACACAAAGTCAAGCAAACATTGGAAAAGCGGGGGACTGCCATGCAGGGCGGTCCCCAAAGTAAACACAAGCATGGCCGTCGATGGGGGCGGATTTCACACATCTAACGGGGAAAACAGGAAGGGAGCACACGATGAAGAGTTACTATAAAAAGCTCGCGGTATCAGCACTTGCAGCAACCATGATTCTACCGATCGCGGCTTGCAATAAGAAGGAAGAAGATGTCCCGGAGATCAAGAGCGGTATGGAGATAACGGCCGGTACGCCGTGGTATGAGGCGAAGCATATTACGGTTGATTCGGGCATAGACAGGACGAGGGCTGTCAGTTACCATTCATCGTTATTTGCGGGTGCTGACGATAAATATATTTTTGTGAAGACATTTGGCGAGTATGCGCATCCCGACAGTATATATATAAGCGATGGTGATCTGATCAATAACGTCTCGATGGTGGACAGGACGTCCGGTGAGATGGTGAAAATTATAGATGTAACAAAGCTTTTCGATTACGAAGACTTCTGGATTCAGGATACATATTACAGGAACGGTATCCTGGAATTTGTGTTGAGTGTCTGGGAAAAGGATTCGGATAAACAGCTCTATAAACTTGTCGAGTACGATCCCGTAAATGAGAAGATCCTGGATGAGCGTGACGTCGAGGCGGGTTACACACAAAGACGTATTATGGATCTTGGCAAATACAGGTGTGATCTGTGTTTTAACACAACTATGGACGGATTGTGCTTCTATACTCTCGACATAACGACCGGCAGCGGAAACGGCAAAAATGTTAAGAGAGTCGAGATAAAGGAAGAAGGCAGATCCGTATATGATATCTCGCTTATGTTGCCTTTGGACAAAAAGACGGTTTTGTTTCCTGCTAATGCGGACAAAGAGGCTGTGTTCTACAAAGTGGATCTTGAATCGGGCAAGCTCTCCAAGGCTGATCCCAAAGAATATTCATGGATCAACCCCTCAGCAGCTTCATTTTCAATCAACGGTTCCGACGGAAATGTTTACTATTCACAGGGTACGGGCATAGCGAGGTTTAATCTGGATAAGAAGCATATTGAGGAATCGTTGAATTACAGCTGGTGCAACACAAAAAAATCGCTTGCACATTATGAAGTCAGTGATGTATCAGGTGATTCGGTCCTCTTGTGGAACAGTGCTATTCCGAACGGGGAATTCGGCGCTCCGTCATTCGAAGAACCGTTAGAGATGGAGTTCGTAAGTTTAAAGAAGGCTGCCAATCCCCATGCGGGAAAGAAGGTGTTGGAACTTTATGCTCCGTACGGCTGGATCGATGATGTTATTTTCGATAAGATCACAGAGTTTAACAGCACGAATGGCAAGTACTATATCGTTGTCACTGACAGGTATACAAACAATTACGATGTGGCTTATTCCGAGGATCC
>JAEFBC010000221.1 GCA_016292155.1 Saccharofermentans sp.
CTGTTTAGTCTAAGCCGTTGTCATCAGGACCGTAAAGAACTGCGTAATTAAGAGCGACGCTTTCTATGAAGTAGTATTTTTCTGTAAGTTCATTAGCTATCTTCATAAGTTCATCGTACGTCATATCACGTTTGAATTCGATCTGGAAATCGCTGGTGATCTCAATATATCCTACGATCTCGGCGCCTATCTCGTCACATATCTTCTGTATCTTCTCTTTATCGTTGGGAGTGCCTACAGAGCAGCTTATCAGGAGCTGGTTTTTGATATAGCTTATTCCCGTTTTCTCATCAGTAACTATGTCGTCTTTAGTAGAGTCTTTGTAATACAGCTCGCTCGTGGTCTCACCCGTGTTTTGCTCTGCTTCATAGCCTAAAAGAAAATGCCTTCTTTCAGCTCTGTTGGTACATGTGATCCTGATCTCCAATTTATCGGGCTCATATTCGAGTTCAGCAAGGAAGGTTAAGTCATCACTTGCCTTGAACTCAGAATATTTGTAGTAATAGGGTTTGTTTCCATCCGCAGTATCAGAATCTGCAGGAGCTCCAAAGAGTTTTAAAAGTTCGCTTTCGATATTTAAATAGCGGTCCTTCATTTCTTCAAATGAAAGATCATATTCAGAAGCAGAGCATATGAATTCGACAATGTAGACATTTCCGATCTCCTGATTGGTAATGAATCTGAATTTGTTGAAGGACGGGGTTCCTGAACTGACCTTCATGGAGTAATCGTAAAAGAACTGTTCTTCGCCTTTCGGATCTTCGGTATAGGTGGTGTTCGAGGAATCATATTTCATTTTAAATTCCTCTTCGAATGACTGTTCATAATAGTCTTCAATCAAAGCCAAACCGTTTACTATTTTCCTGCCTGTCACGCTTTGCATTAATTCGCAGATATCTGCAGTCTGTCCGTCGCCATAATCAGGCGCTTCGGTAACTTTCTCCGGTCCGTATTCTTTGTCATATGACTTTTCAGTTGTGACAGTTGTTTCTGTCGTAACAGTGGTGGTCTCAGATGCAGTCTCGGTTGTGACCGCTTCAGTGTCATCAGGCTCAGATCTATTACTGCATGAAGCAATGGAAAGAACAAACGTTAATGCAAGTGCTGCAGCTAATACCTTTTTCATTTTTGAATCCCCCATAAATTATCCCCATTGATAATTTAAGATTATACAAGCGATAAGATTTAAATGCACCACCTGATATCCATTTATCTTGGGGTACCCATGCTATAATGAGTGCATTGGTGCCGGCTTTTCTGTTTGTTTCACGTGGGAGATGATTTGATTATGCGCAGTCCTTTCAGGTTTATTATTTTCGCGATCAGGAGGCCTAAGGCAGCACTTTTTACTGTTGCTTTGACCTTGGCATTTTTTGCAGTGTTTCTGCTGTATTTCGGATTCCAGTATGTTATCGGTGACTTTAATAAGGTCGATCTGAATTTCCCGACGTATGATCTGGGTTCGGTCAAGCAATGCTCACGTGTTTCCGGTTATACAACTAATGCCTGGGGACATTTCTCTGTAAGAACTTCTGATTCGGGATATCTCAGCTACTATTTTATTCCGCAGTTCGATAACGATGCCGATCCCAAATCCATTAAGAAGATGATTGTTATGAGAGTGGACTCAGAAGACGTTAAGGCCTGGAATGCGTTGTCCAACTATACACAGAAAAGGTTTGTTCATACTATTTCAAACCCGCCGGAACCTATGCATATAGACGGATATGCTCACGCGATGCCTTTTGAATTGAAAGAACAAGCCGTAGCGCAATTGATGAAAAACGGTTTCAGCAATGCTGAGGCAAATACTGTTCTGGTTCCGTATACGGTCTCTAACGATGCGTCAACCAGGAATTCGCTTCTTTCAGCCGGCGCAGCATGTGCTCTCGCTGCAATTGTCTGCTTTGTTATCTGGATCGGCAAAGGTGCGAATTTTAGAGACTGATATTTGAAAAAAATACAGGTTTATTCAGCTATTGTAAAGCTGACTGTCGTGCCTTCGTTAAGCTTGCTTTGGATATCTAACTGTGAGTTATGAAGCTTTACGATCCTGTCGCATAAGGCAAGGCCTATTCCTGCGCCGTGAGCTTTTCTGGACCTGGATTTATCAACCATATAAAACGCTTCGGTAACTTTCTTCAGATCCGCTTCAGGAATTCCCATGCCGTGATCTGTGACACTGAATGTGAAGCCTTCTCCGATCTTTTTGCCTGATACCTCAACAAGCTCAGTATTAGACTTCAGTGCGTTGTCTATGAGGTTGGTCAGAACGGTCTTAATCAGGTCGTATTCGACAGTTACATATTCCTGATCGCAGTCGAATGTGATAGTGACATCCTGATTGACCGAACTGTATACGTGCTTTAAGTCGTCGAAAAGTTCTTCTGCGGGAATGCTCTCTTTTGTGATCTTAGTGCTGTCTGCAGCGATCAGGTTCAGCAGATTAAAGGAAAGTTTCTCAAGCCTTAAGCCTTCATTTAAGATGTAATTGGAGGCTTCTTTGATCTCCTGATCTTCTGTGTGGCTGTGGTAGATCATGTCGGCATAGCCAACGATGCTGGTCATTGGAGTCTTCATCTCGTGGGA
>JAEFBC010000222.1 GCA_016292155.1 Saccharofermentans sp.
CGCTATGGCGTTGCTCCTTACGTCAATCCGCCGTATCCATAAGGCTTATATCCGTACAAAGGACTTTAATTTCAGCCTTGAGGGCATGACGGGCTTTGATCTTCACGGCAAGACGGTAGGTGTTATCGGTACCGGTAAGATCGGCCGAATCTTTATAGATATCTGCCGTGGTTTTGGCATGAATGTCATTGCTTACGATAAGTTCCCGGCAGCTGATTCCGGTATCGATTATGTCTCGTTGGATGAGCTCTGGGAGAGAGCTGACATCATTTCACTGCATTGTCCTCTGACTGATGAGAACAGGCACATGATCAACGCAGATTCGATTGCTAAGATGAAGAAGGGTGTAGTCATCATTAACACTTCCAGAGGCGCTCTTATAAGCACTGAGGCGCTTGTAGAGGGCATTAAGGACCGTAAGATCGGTGCAGCATGTCTTGATGTATATGAAGAAGAGTCGAATATCTTCTTCCACGACTATTCCAACCACATTGTCAATGATGATATTCTTGCAAGACTTATCTCCATGCCTAATGTTATTGTCACATCGCACCAGGCATTCCTTACCAGGGAAGCGCTGTCTAATATCGCAGATACTACGCTTGCCAATATTAAGGAATTCACCGGTTCAGGCAGATGCTTGAATGAAGTCTGCTACAAGTGCGGTAAGATCGCTGACTGCAGGCAGCTGCACGACCAGAAGTGCTTCTGATTTTTGGAAGAGTTATCTGAGTTTCTCCAAAATTTAATGCGTATGTAACATAATATTCCGATGTCTTATGCTTATATATAATTAATATATATGCATATGCGCATGGATTTTGGAGGGGTTCGGGATGGCCGTTAAGGTCGCTTATAGTACAGGTTTTTGGTGCACTAACATCGGAAATGCCTTTTACAGCCTTGGCGTCGAGTATATCTTGAAGAAGATCCTCGGTGAAGAGAATGTTTCCGTCGTGTCTGACTATCAGACTTATACGACGAATCTGGGTAAGCGTTTATTTCCGTCAAAGAATCAGCTGAACTATTTTACTAAGCTGGACGTTGATTATTTTGTTCTTGCAGGACCGGTAATTTCCAAGTATTTTCTTAAGCTTTGGAAAGATACTCTGGTTGAACTGGAATCTAAGGGTGTCCGTTATATCATTCTGAGTGCCGGAATGATGAAGATGAACGATGAGGCATATAAGGAGATCTCTGAGTTCTTTAAGAACCATCCGCCTTTTATTCTTACATCAAGAGATAAGGATACTTATGAGGCTTTCGGTAAATATGCAGATAATGCATACGATGGCATATGCTTCTCTTTCTTCGCACCGGATTTCTATCATCCGGCTAAGATCAACGAGCAGTTCTTCACGATGAACTTCGATAAAATCAGCGAACCCGTTGTATCTGATAAGGAGTTCTCCGGCGCTAAGGCTTTCGAGTTCGACGGAAAGACATACTATTACAAGCAGATTGGACTTCTTCCTAAGATGGCATCAAAAACTGACAGATTTTCTGATGCCTTGATCTATGCATCTTCTGTTTTCCCGCAGCGCAAAAGACCTTCCGTTGCAGGCGATTATAAGATCTACAGGACTGACCACAGATTCCATCCTCATTACAGAAGGAAGATCTACAGCCAGGCAAATACTTTGTGTTCGGATATTCCTTACGGTTATCTTGATATCTACGCTAATTCAAAGCTGACGTTCTCTGACCGTGTACATGCCTGTGCAGTTACATTGGCATTCGGTCATCCTGCGATGCTTTTTGTAAAGAGCATGCGCTGCGGTTTGCTTGACAGGGTAGGAGCAGGAGAGATCTCCAAAAAGCCCGTATCGATCGATATGGCTGCACTCGCTAAGGAGAAAGAAGAACTTGTCTCCTGGCTCAAATCTAAATTATCCTGAACGGGTTGTTATGGAAGACAAGAAATTGAAGATAATGATGAATTCAGGGCGTATAAAGATCTTCTTCTATACGCGTAAGAAGCTCGTTGAATCCATCCGTAATAACGGCTGCGAAGTAATAATCGGCGGCTATGAGAAAGAGAATGAACATCTCTGTACAGAAAGCGGCCTCAAGTTTGCCCACATACCTTTCTCTCGCGCCGGTATGAATCCTTTTGCAGATCTTAAGGTCATCAATAAATACCGCGATTATATCCGCGACGAGCATATCGATATCTATCACAGCTATACGGCTAAGCCAAATATTTATGGTTCTATCGGTGCCAAGAAGGCCGGCGTTGACCGCATCTATCCGACGGTAAACGGTTTGGGTTATGCATTTACCGAATCAGGATCAGGAAGTCTTAAGTTTAAGCTGATCAGATTCATCACATGCAGGCTCTATAAGAAAGCTTTCAAATGTGCGACAAAGGTATTCTTCCAGAATCCTGATGACATGGATGAACTGGTAAGAAGAAAGCTGATTCCCGCCGATAAGTGCGTGCTTATTCCGGGTTCCGGCATCGACTTTGATATGTTCCCTTACAGCAAGACAAGCTGTGAGCCTTTTGTATTCCTTATGGCAACAAGAATGTTGGTATCTAAAGGCGTAAGGGAGTATTTCGAGGCTGCAAGGATAGTTAAGAATGCTCATCCTGAAGTTATCTTTCAGATCGCAGGTGCTCTTGATTCCAATCCAGACGGAATCAGGGAAGAAGAGCTTAAGTCCTATACAGATGACGGCACGATCGAATACTTGGGCTTTGTCGACATGACTGAAGCGCTCAAGAAATCTTCTGTATTCGTACTTCCTTCATTCTACCGCGAGGGTATTCCTCATGCGGTGCTTGAAGCAATGGGCACCGGTCGTGCAGTGATCACATGCAGCACACCGGGCTGCAAGGAAACCATCTGTGATCCCGACAGCGAAGGCAAGGGAACCAACGGATTCCTTATCCCTCCGAAGAACAGCGCAGTTCTTGCTGAGAAAATGATGTGGATGGTGGAGCACCCTGATGAAGTGATTCAGATGGGCGATGAAGGCAGAAAATATGCCGAAGACAGATTCGATGCCGAGAAAGTTAATAAGCTGATAATGGAGACGATGGGGATCTTATGAGCAAGAAAAGTATTCTTTTTGTTTCCGGCAGCATGTTACGAGGCGGCGCGCAGAGAGTAATCTCAATACTTGCCAATGACTATGCAGCGTCAGGCTGGGATGTCCGTGTTGCGCTTCTTATCGAGAACAAGATCGAATACGAATTAAATGATTCCATTGAGATCCACGATATAACACATAAAGGCAACCGCCTTAAGAATTTCAGCAAATGGGTCAATGAATTAAAGGCTGTCATTGACAGGATCAAGCCTGATGTTATCGTATCTTTTGCAGGAAGGATCAATGTAATCACTTTGCTTGCTAACCGTGGCACGGGAATTCCGGTTCTTGTATCTGAGCGAAATGATCCTGCACATGACAGGAGAAGCGATTTCGAGATGTGGCTTTGCAAAAAGCTCTATCAGAAGGCTGACCGCGTTGTTTTCCAGACCAAGTACCAGTCTTCGTTCTATGAGAAGTGGTGCATGGATAACAGCGTTATTATCGGCAATCCGATATCTGCACCTGTATATGAAGGTGAGCATGAGAACAAAGACATTATCTGTGTCGGCAAGCTCATGGACCAGAAGAATCATCCGATGATGATCAAGGCTTTTGCCAAGATAGCTTCTGAATTTCCCGATAAGCAGGTTTATATCTACGGCGACGGGAAAAAGCGTGCTGAATTAGAGCAGCTCATAGCTGAAAGTAATATGACTTCGCGTATTCATCTTATGGGCAATACACCTGAGATATTCAACGTCATGCAGAAGAATGAGTTTTTCGTAATGTGCTCAGATTATGAGGGCCTGTCAAATGCTCTTCTGGAAGCGATGATGTCAGGTATGGTCTGTGTTACGACTAACTGGAACGGCGCTGATGAATATGTAACTGACGGTGTTAACGGATACTTGGTTCCTGTTAATGACAGCGATGCTCTTGCATCTAAGCTTGTGGAAGTGCTTCGTGACGATAACAGCAGTGTCAGAGCAAATGCCATAGTAACAGCTAAGAAATGCACGGCAGATAGGGTATTATCTGATTGGCGTGCTGCAATAAATGAACTTATAAAGGAAAAAAATTGATAATGAAGAACGTAGCGATAATCGTACAGAAGCTTTACGGAGGCGGTGCTGAGCGAACGGCCGCCAATCTGTCGCTCTGTCTTAAAGACCGCTATAACGTTCATCTCATAGTCTTTAACGGTTCTGACATCAAATATCCTTATGGCGGTACATTGCATGATCTTAAGCTCCCGCCGGCAAAGGGCAAAGTAAAGAAGTTCCTTACTTTGCTTAAGCGCGTATCAGCAGTTAAGAAGATAAAGGCCGAGAATAAGATCGATGTATCGATCAGCCTTATGCCCGGTGCCAACCGCGTTAATGTGCTGTCCAAGAGGGGAGATAAGATAATCACATCGATCCGCAACCAGATGTCTTTATCCAAGGCTTCAACTCCGGCGCAATTAAAGAAGACCAGATCCCAGATCAGGTTCTCTTCGAAGCGTTCTGACTGCGTTGTTACTTTGTCTGACGGTGTGCGCGATGATCTGATCAAGACATTCGGTATTAACGGCGATATCATCCGTACCATCTATAATCCTTGCGACGGCGAAGTACTCCGTTCTGTTGCGAAAGCCAATATTGATAAGGCTTCTGTATTAGGTGCTCACAGCATCACTACAATGGGAAGACTCCTTGAACAGAAAGGGCAGTGGCATCTTATCCGTGCAATGTCTGAAGTAGTGAAGAGCGTAAGCGATGCTGAGCTTTATATCTTAGGAGAAGGAACGTTGGAGTCTGAACTTAAGAAACTTGTAACAGAATACGGATTAACTGATCATGTTAATTTCCTGGGCTTTGTCGAAGCTCCCCATGCCTATGTAATGAACAGCTCGGTGTTTGTTTTCCCGTCATTATATGAGGGATTGGGTAATGTTATACTTGAAGCAATGTCATGCGGTGTCCCTTGCATATCTTCCGACTGCCTTTCGGGACCGCGCGAGATCTTAGCGCCCAAGACGGCATATAAGGAAGAATTGCCGGCTACTGAGTATGCTGAGTACGGCGTGCTGGTATCGGTAGGCGATAAGGGACATATGAATTCTACAGAGCCGCTGACAAAGGCAGAATCGCAGCTTGCTGATGCGATTATCGAAATGCTGACGGATGAAGCTTTGCATGACAGATATGTTGAGAAGTCTTTGGAA
>JAEFBC010000223.1 GCA_016292155.1 Saccharofermentans sp.
CTGTCTTAATAACTGCGTACATATTTGTTCCTCCTGTTCTTCCAGTCTCGCTGCTTAAAACCCTAGGCAGCGCTATAAAAAAGCGCATTTAAAATAGCCCGTCGCATGCGGTCACCCGCGTATAATACACCGAAGGGCAAGTCAAAGTCAACAATAATTTTATATATAGGGGCAAATTCTAAAAGCTCTTACCCTGCCACGAACAGCACAACCCCTGCCACGATGCCGAAAATAAGGCTTGAGACCTCATAGTAGTCTGAGATTCTCTTGATCGGGATAGCGCAGATACAAGGCAGCACGGTAAGGGCGATTCCAGCAGCAGATGCCCAGACGAGCTCGCCGTTGCCCTGGATCGAACTTACGATAAGAAGAGCTAATGACGGTACGAATGCCTCCACAAAGTATGCGGGGCTTGCAAAGAATGCCGTGGCGCCATAGCCTGCTGCTCTGGATTTCTTGTCAGACAGGATCAACGCGACAGCCGACATGCTCATAACTACAAATACGATAAGGACTGCTATCCAGTTCGTTGAGTCGGAGAAAGCCTTTTCGACATTTGTGAGATTTAAAGCCGCGCCGAAGATTATCATGACCTCGACGATACCGATAAATACCGATGACAGGAATATCGCAAGGCCGTTGTCCTGCCTAGTGTAAGTGATCTTGTTGGTGGCGATCATCTTAAGCTGGGCTAATGCCATGAGTGCGATTATAAGGACCGGAGAATAGAGAGCGACATATTTGGCATATTCCTTGGTCTGGGGAATAAAGGTCATTACTATTCCGCAGAGAGCAAGCCAGCCCGAGACGCCCAGGAATATGATAGCTCCGAGGCTGTCCCTTCCCTTAAGTTCCCTTCTTGCCTTCTCGCGCACCGGCACGGGGATCATGAACAGGAACAATGCAAGGAACGCGATGGACAGCGTTACCGCAAGCACGAGGATCACCTGTCTTACGGAGATCCTTGATGAAGAGTAACCCTTCTCAAAGGTCGTTCCTAGATACTGCGAGAGTTCATTCTGGAACGATACGGAAGATAAAAGCCCTGCTTTGCCGGTCTTTGAAGACGACAGAGACAGATATCTCATCTGGTTGGGAGACACATATACTTTTGAGGGGAAAAGCTTGCCCCTCTTGGTCGCGTGTCCGTACATGGTATCAACGCCTGAGATCTTCTCGAAGATCATCTGGGCGCCTGAAAGATCTGTTGATGACTTGGCCGCGCTGTCAAAGCCGAAGACTGCACAGGGAACGGCCGGGAAATCGCTTGTATATTTAGCCAGTGAAGCATTTCCGGGGTATTCGGGCTCGATAAGCACGAATCCTTCGATATTCTGCGGACCTGATGATACGAGATCATCCATAACCTTAAAGGCATCCTGTCCGATGGCACAGACGACCACCGCTCCCTTGCCGTAACCGTGAGGGAGCTCATATACAAATCCGGGTGCATCGGTATTCTCTTCAGTCACAATGATCTCATAGCTGAAATCCGCAGCGGCGAGGCTGTTTCTCAGTGAGACTTCAGGGATCGTCGTCCCGTCTGAATAAATGAGCAATGTCTTGTCAGGATCTTTTGTTCCTGCAAAAGTCATTGCATAAAGCACGAACAGAGCTGCAGCCATAACGAAAGACACGATAAGCGCATACCAGGCAAAAGCCGGGATCTTCAAAGGGCGCAGCTTGTTAAAGCCGTACTGCGGCGCATTCTGAGCTTCTATAGGCTGTCTAAGACCGGTCTTCTTCATAACGACTTAAGGGCAGAGCTCGTCTCCTAACTCCCTTATATCTTCAGGTCCCAAGATGAGGATGATGTCACCGGGATTGATCAGCTCGTCGATCCTCTTCTTAAGCTCTTCCTTGTCAGCGTAGAATTCAGCATTACCGCCGCGCTTGTTGATCTCATCGGAGATCATCTTGCTGGACATGCCGAGATTATCGCTCTCCCTGTCTGAGAAGATCTCGGAGAACAATACTTTCCTGCAAGGAAGAAGGCTAGTTACATAATCTTCGAAAAGAAGCTTCGTACGGTTGAATGTCAAAGGCTGGAAAACAACGAGGATGTTGTTGTGCGGCATATTCGAAGCAGCTTCGATAGTTGCTCTTGCAGCTGTCGGGTGATGGGCATAATCAACTACGACCTCACAGCCCTTGTACTGACCCTTGACCGTATATCTGCCGTCAGCGCCGCCAAAGCAGTTAAGCGCATTCATGATCGCCTCAGGTGTTGCACCGTTAAGATATGCAGCAGCAGCGGCATTCAGGGCATTCGCGATATTATGGCTTCCGGGGATATTGAGCTTGACGCTGATCCTCTCTTTGCCGTTTATCACGATATCGAATTCGGGAAGACCGTTATTGAAAACGATATTCTCCGCAGTAAAATCAGCCTTCCTGCCTGTCATTTCGCATACTTCGCTGTCAGCTGCGCACGTTACGACCTGAGGGAACGTCCTTCCCGTCTTGATGAAGTATTCCTTTGCTTCGACCAAAGCTCTTGCCGTGTTCTTATCGTGGCCTGATACAACAATATAACCGTCATCATCGACAAGTCTTATGAAGCGCGCGAAAACATCGATAACATCTTCAATCGTCGGATAGCAGTCCACATGGTCATGATCGATATTTGTAATGACTGCAGTGGTAGAAGAGAAATTCAGGAAAGACCTGTTGAACTCACATGCTTCAGATACTAAAAGATCCTTGGAACCTGCTCTTACAGTACCGTTGAAGATATCAAGATCTGCGCCGAGATGTACTGTAGGGTCTATTCCGGAATCGATCATCATAAGAGAGATCATCGATGTAGTCGTGGTCTTTCCGTGAGTACCCGATACATTGATGACGTTCTTGTAGGTTCTTGTAAAAGCGCCAAGGAATTCAGCTCTGTCGAAGATCTGAAGTTCAAGTTCTGCAGCCCTCTTTACCTCTTCGTTGTGAGGAAGGATGGCAGCGGTCTTAACAAGATAATCAGGCTTAAAATCGTCGATATTGGCTTCGACCTGAGGATAGTAGACCTTTATCCCCTGCTCTTCCAGGATGGCAGTCCTCTCAGAAGGGTGGTTGTCAGAGCCTCCTACTATAAATCCTGCGTGCTGCGCGAGCCTTGCAAGGCCGTTCATGGAGATTCCGCCTATTCCGATAAAATAGATCCTGGAACCCTTTGGTATATCGTTCAATGTAAAACACTTAGGTTCTAACATTAATAATCACTTCCTGTTTTCTAGGTTTTTATCCGATAATTCTATCATTTTAGGAGCGCATAGCAAAATCGCCGACTACTGCATTTGTGAATGAAATGAGGTCGGAAGCCTTGAGCCTTAGCTGTACTCCCCTCTGGCCCGCACTGACACAGATATCGTCGATGAGCTCAGCCATCTCGTCAATGAAAGTTCTGTACTGCTTCTTCATTCCGATTGGCGAGCATCCGCCTCTGATATATCCCGTAACGTTTAAGAGGTCCTTTACGTGGATCATATTGACGCTCTTGCATCCAGCGAGCTTTGCAGCTTTCTTGAGGTCGATCTCATCATCTACCGAGATGCAGAAAACAAGATATTCGCCCTTATCGGACACTGCCGTCAGGGTCTTGAAAACCTCTTCATAGGGAATTCCCAGATATTCAGCGACGTGATGGCCGTCCAGGTCATTCTCGTCGTACTCGTACTCCTCATATGTATAAGGCACTCCCGCTTTATCGAGGATCCTCATCGCATTTGTCTTTTTAAACTGAGCCATAGCGCTCTCCTTACATATTGCTCTGCATATTCTATCTTTATTGCCAAGCGGTTTCAAATTGATAAAATATACATACTGCAAATTCCAAGGAGAGTTATATGCTTAACAAAGAATATCCCCTGCACGATATGAACGTTGTTTTCGACATGATCGAAAGCTCTATCGCAAAAGGCGGCACACACGACAAGACTCTTGAGGAAATGAACCTCCTCATGCACCTTTATGCAGGACTCCCGGCAGAAGCAGTCGAGGAAGGAATGAAGTTCATCCACGGAAGAGCCTGTGAGATACCTGCAACCTCCGACATCATTCCCCTTCACGTAAGACTCATGAACCTTCTCGAATACCTCGAAAAGGTCGAATATTTAGCTGATATCCCCGCTACCCTCTCATCAGAAGAGATTACCAAAAGATCAGAGATCATGAATTCCCTTGACGATCACGAGAAGGTCTTCGGCACACCGCTTCTTGGCTATCAGTTCAATATGGGTACTTCCGCTCCCACAGAAGCAAAAGAGGGCGAAGAGGAAAACAGTGGCAGGCTCCTTCTCATGAACAGCCAGGCCGCAGTATTTGCCTGCAAAGACATCTACAAGACTTCTTTGTTCTACGAAGATAAATTGGGCTTTAAGGCTGCCCACCTTGACGATGAGGCAATGCCCCACATAAAGCTCGTAAGAGACAACATTGCCATCGTTCTCGTTAAGGGCGAAGGCGATATCACAAAGCCTTCCAGAAACTTCGGCATCAAGTACGATATGTACATCTACTGCTCAGAGCCTTTCCTGCTCCACAACGAAGTCGCAGGCAACGGCGTTAAGATCGTCGAAGACCTCCCCGAGGCAAAGGCTGCACAGGGCATGACGACCAACAGGCAGTTTGTTTTCGAGGACATCGACGGAAGGCACATCTGCGTATCGCAGTATATCGAGAGCAACTGACAGCCCGCATTTTCCCTTGTTGCAGAAAACACCTCGAAAACTTCAACAAATAATACAACACTCCCTTGTTGCAGAATCTGTTGCAGAAATCACCCCTAAAACTGCAACAATTACGCAACAACACAAAAAGGCCGCCCGTTGCCGGACAGCCTCTCTGCTTTATGGTTTATCGCTATTAGATCTTGTGGAACTCCACATCACCGGATGAGCAATTGATCTGCATGTCATTGGTACCGTTACCGTTAATGTAATCCTTGCCCTCTTTTGTGAAAGGAAGCTCGTAGCTGAAGTCTCCGCTGGAGACCTTTACGTGAACAGTGATGTCGGACTCTTCCGGAAGGCTTACGTCGATTCCGCCGGAGCTGCAGTTGATCTTAGAAGTTGCGGGCGCCTTGCTGAGATTGATCGTGGAATGGCCGCTTGAAGCTTTTGTGTAAAGGGTCTTAACTTCGTCAGCATCAAGAACGATCGGGCCGGAGCTTACTTCAATGTTAAGTTCATCGACTGTTCCCATCTCAGCCTTTACTCCGCCTGAGGAAGAGTGGATCCTGGCATTGCCTACGTTACCTGTCTGGTACACTTCGATCTTGCCTGAAGACGAATCAATATCGAATGTTTTGCAGTCGCC
>JAEFBC010000224.1 GCA_016292155.1 Saccharofermentans sp.
ACAGTTCCAGAAGAAAAACCTGAGATCTTGAAGTCCGGTGAAGAGGCAATTATCCCTGCCGCGAAGGAAGCTGTCGAAGGCTTTGTTCCTGATGAAGAAGTTCTCGAACAGAACAATGAAGAACAGCCTTAAAAAGCCCTATTTATCAGTTTTTCATGACATTTCAAGTACTTGAAAATACAAGGTGCAAACTTGTATAATTTTAATATCTTCTAATATCTATATTAGGGGACTTGTGTGCTTGTGTATTTTGGAGGTTAATACTGATGACGGGTAGCAATTCGGGTCGCTTCTCGCTTAAGTCGATATGCTTGCTCTTGTGCATGCTTATCGGATTCTCTTATGCGTTCGTTTTTTATGATTCTCATGAAGTTTTGGCAGCCGGCAAGGTCACAGCCAAAGCAGAGAGCTGGGGTGGTGACGAGGCCAATCTGTATATTACTGTATCTGGCTATTCCAAGGGTCAGAATGTAGATTGCAAAATCGACTTTGGTTCAGATGTATATGCAAAAAGCACTGGTGCGGTTAAAGTTCGTGGAGATGGAGACTATCTCACCTTAACAATAAAAGGGTGGAATGGTGATGATGGAGAACCTAACGGTGAATTTCATTTAAATATCACAGGTACGGCGCTATCAAATTTGAAGCCTGAGGTTTCAAACGTTAAGGTTTCAAGAAATCCTACTTCTGCTCCCAAGCCTACAAATACCAAGGCACCCGCCAAGCCTACAAATACCAACACACCCAAGCCGACCAATACAAACACGCCCAGGCCTACAGCTACAAAGAAGCCTAATCCTACAGCAACTCAGAAGCCGCAGCCTACAGCTACAAAGAAGCCTAATCCTACGGCAACACAGAAGCCGAAGCCCACGGCTACAAAGAAGCCCAATCCTACGGCTACGCAGAAGCCGAAGCCCACGGCTACAAAGAAGCCCAATCCTACGGCAACGCAGAAGCCGAAGCCTACGGCTACAAAGAAGCCCAATCCTACGGCAACACAAAAGCCGCAGCCTACAAATACACAGAAGCCTCAGCCTACAAATACGCAGGCTCCTACCAACACGAATACACAGGCACCTAAGCCTACAGCAACAAAGAAACCCAAGCCGACGGCTACAAAGAAGCCGAAGCCTACAAATACAAAAGCTCCTACCAACACACAGGCAGCTGATACTACAACCTCAGTAACAACATTGTTAGCGACTGAGGCACCTAAGCCGACAGAAACACTGGCACCTGACAACACGAACCTGAACGCATCTGATCCGAATATTAATGGTGCGGGAGCAGGTGTTGCTGCCGGAGTGATCGGTCAGACAACTACAGTTACAAATGAGTCCGGTGCAGCCACGACCACAACAGGAAACGGCGGAACAGGTGAGGGCACACCCACACCTACAGGTTCTCCCACACCTTCACCCGTAGTTGCAGCACTCGCTACAACCGGCAAGAAAAAGACCCCTGTTGTAAAGGCTAACTGGCTGTGGCTGATCCTCCTTATCCTCGGTTCAGGTGCTGCAATCGCAAGATATAAGTACCTCAAGGACAAGAAGGAACTCGAAGGTGTTGACCTTGCCATCGCATTTATTCCGGGTGTTACTTTTATCGCTGATAAGTTCGGCTATTTAGGACCCGTCAAGGCAATGCCGATTGCAGCTGATCCCAAGGAAAAGGATCACAAGGCGTTCAATGCTGCTACTGCCATGAAGGAGATCAAGGCAATGGAAGCAGGCGAGATCAGTCCTTTCAAGCCCGCACCCGGTACTGAGGCAAAGCCCATCCAGCACAAGGGTCCCATGAAGCTTCCTTCAGACCGTTCTGTTGAATCTCCCAAGGCTACGGAAGATACAAAGTTCGGCGGTACATTCAAGCCTGCTGATAAGGCTGGCGAAAAGCCCGCTTTGAAGAGCAATGCATTTAACAGATCCGCAGGCACTAATACTCAGGCAAAGACTGCTTTGGGTGGTGTTGCCGGAACAACGGCAGCAGCCAGAACAATGAGTTCCAGGACTCAGACTCCGTTCAAGCCTACAAACGCTTCCGGAATCCAGCCCACAGTAGATTCTGTCGCTCAGAACAATGCAATGAAGAATGCATTCAGAACTGATAACAGGATCGAGACTAAGGATGCAGCTCAGAACCCTACAGTCAGAAATGCTTTCAAGCCTTTGAGCGAAGCAGCATCAAAGCCTGCTGAGACAGCAAAGCCTGCTTCTTCTGCATTCAAGCCCGCAAGCACAACAGCTGCAAAGCACACAGGTCTTGCTTCTGATGAAGCACCTGCTGCTCAGAGCCATGCAGCAAAGAACGCATTTAAGCCCGCTGAATCTGCTGTAAACAAGAACGGATTCGTCAATCCTTTCAAGCCCGCTCCTGAAGCAGCAAAGCCTGCTGAGACTGCTAATGCAGCAGCACAGACAGCAGCTAAGCCTGCAGCAAATCCGAAGGTTAACCGCAGTGCACAGAATTCTGCATTTAAGAGTATTTTCAAGCCTTCCAAGGTTCCGGGAACACTTCCTTCTGCAGATCCTTCAGCAGCTTACTCACCGTTCAAGCCTTCTGCATCTGCACCTTCTGCGGCAGCAACAACGCCTGCTGCTTCAAGACCCGGTGCATCCGCATTCAAGCCTGCGGCAAGCAAAGCGCCTGAGGCACCTGCAAAGCCTGCATTCTCTGCATTTAAGCCCGCAGCTCCTGCTGTGGCACCCGGTGCTCTGGCCGGCGCGGTAGCAGTTGCTTCACATAAGGAAGAGAAGAAGGCTGAACCTATCAGACGTCCTAAGAATGAACTTACACCTGAACAGATCGCTGAGCGCGAGAAGGCTGCCAAGCTCCTTGAGGAGAGAAGAGCTGCCCAGGCTGCAAGAGTAGAAGAGATAAGAAAGAATGCCGAAGCTAAGAGAATCGAGGCCGAGAAGAAGGCCGCCGAGGAAGCTAAGGCAGCTGAAGAAGCTAGAAAAGCCGAGATAGCAAGAAAGGCAGAGGAAGCAAGACTTGCAGAAGAAGCAAGGAAGGCTGAGGATGCCAGAAAAGCTAAGGAAGCAGCTGAAGCAGCCGAGAGAGCAAGACAGGAAGAGGCAAGAAAGGCTGAAGAAGCAATCAGACTCGCTGCTATTGCAAAGGCTGAAGCAGAGGCTAAGGCTGAAGAAGCAAGAAAGATCCAGGAATCTTTGAGAGAGGCCGAAAAGGCAAGGATCGAAGAAGCTAAGAAGGCTCAGGAAGCCAGAAGAGCTGAGGAAGCAAGAATCGCTGAACAGCTCAGAAAAGCAGAAGAGGCCAGAAAAGCCGAAGAAGCAAGGAAGGCTGAGGAAGCAAGACTTGCAGAAGAGACCAGAAGGGCTGAAGAGGCTGCAAGAGCTGCTGAACAGTCAAGGCTCGAAGAAGAGCGTAAAGCAAGAGAAGAAGCACTTGCTGCTGAGCGCGCAAAGGCTGAGGCTGAGAAGGCTGCACAGATCGCAGCAGCTGCAAAGGCTGAGGCAGAAGCAAAGCTTGCAGAGGCTGAGAAGGCAATGAAGGAAGCTGAGGCTGCAAGAGAGATCAAGGCTGAGAGAGCTAAGGCTCAGGCTAAGACATCAGCATTCTTCAGAAACACCCTGGCATCCTCTGAGAGCACAGTAGCTCCGGGCATTTCCGCAATTGCTTCAGCTCCCGGTTACGATAAGGCTCTTAACGACAGAAAAGATAAGAACACAGAGAAGGAACCCGCTAGTGTAAGTGAGATCAAGAGCAATCCTCTGATGTCATTTAAGAGCGGCTCATCTTCCGGTGTCGGAGCTTCCGCATCCAAGGACATCTCCGGTCCGTCACTTTCCAAGGAGCAGGCAAAGGCTTCTTCCAACTCTCACCAGTTAGGAAGCCTCCTTGCAGGAAAGAGCTATAACAATTCCGGCAGAGCACCTGTATGGGCAGCTCCTTCCATGGCCGGTGTTTCCGCTTTCAAGGAAACTGAAGAAGCTAAGGAAGCAAGACGTCTCGAAGAGCAGAAGAGACAGGAAGAGGAAGAAGCAAAGAGACTTGCAGATGAGAAGGCAAAGGCTGCTTACACAAGCATCGCTGATTCTGCAACATCCCATAAGTCAGCTTTCTTCAGAAGAGCCCAGAGCAGCCGTGATGTTTCCGTTGAACAGGAAGAGCACACATCTGCTTACGGCGGAATCGTAAGACCTTCTGCGATAGTTGACAAAGAGCGCGACACAAAGAACGCAATGACTGCACCTGCAATGGGTGCTGCATTGGAAGGACAGAGACCTTCAATAATGGATCCTAACTCGAAGGCTGCTCCCACAGCATCGAGACCGATGGCAGGATTCAAGGGACTTGGCGGAGATAACTCTTTCGACAATCCTTCAGACGAAGAAACACTCGCTTGATCCAGAAACTAACCGGGGGGATTTAAGACGATGAAAAGATCTAAGAAACCATTAACCTTTACTGCAATCGCAGCAGGAATCGGTGCGCTTAGCATTGCTGTGGAAGGCTGTGTATATGGCCCGCCGCAGGAAGTCAACGTGTATGGTCCCCCGCCGTCAGACGTAACAACCTCCGCGGAGGTCACGGACGAGACAGACACCACAGTGTCTGAGAAAGATCCTGACAATTCCAATCCTGAGGAAGTCGTATATGGACCTCCCAGTGACACAACAGTCGACAACAACGAAGTCGACGTTTACGGACCTCCGCCGGAGGACATAAACGACTGATGACTCTGGATATTGCTGAGGCTAAGAAGGTTTATCTCGACAGGAAGGCTGAAGAAAGAGCCAGGCTTTTCGAGAAGCCGGATCTGATCTACCTGTTTTTTGAATTAACGAGAAGCTGCAATTCGAAATGTTTTCATTGCGGCAGTTCCTGTGAGCCCGGCTTAGGGCACGGACCTGATAAGGAAGCTTTCAAAGCGGTCTTAAGAGATGTGAAGGAGAACTTCGATCTTAGGAAGGTCCAGCTCTGCATCACGGGCGGAGAACCGCTTTTATATCCTGATTTTGAAGAGCTTTTAGGTTATGCCGTCAGTGAAGGTTTTCACTGGGGCATGACTACAAATGCTACGCTTATCACAAAGGATGTTGCCGATATGCTTGCGAGAGTAAAGATGGGCACCGTGTCTGTAAGTATCGACGGACTCCGCGATACACACGACAGGCAAAGAGGCATCAAGGGCGGTTACGACAGGGCTATGGAAGGAATCCAGAACCTCATTGACCGCAAGGCTTTCAGGCATATCCAGGTTACGACCGTTGTAAATCACAGGAATATCGGCGAATTAGACGAACTCTATGAGATCCTGGATAAGATGGATCTCGATTCATGGCGTGTTATCGGAATTGAGCCGATGGGAAGAGCTTTGGAATATCCCGACATGCTCCTTACGCCTGATGACCAGAGATATATCTTTAACTTTATCCGCGCGAAAAGAGAACAGGGCATCCCTGTAGGTTACGGGTGCTCCCACTATCTCGGCCTTGAATACGAGAGGGAAGTAAGAGACTGGTTCTTCTATTGCGGCGCAGGAACACATACTGCTGCTATAAGAGTAAACGGCGACATCACGGCATGCCTAGATATCGAAGAAAGACCTGAGTTTGTTCAGGGAAATATCTACAAGGATAAGTTCAGCGACGTCTGGTTCAACCGTTTCCAGGAATTCAGAAAGCCCCTGTCTTCGCTTTGCAAAGAGTGCCAGAGCTGTGAGCATGAGAAATACTGCGCCGGCGGCTCCAGACACTGCTTCGATTACGACAACAATAAGCAGAGAGTCTGCTTTAAGGACATTCTCTTTTAATATTTTTTTATAGAGTGTATTATTGAAGGTACGGAACTTCTTCCAAGGAGAAGCGTTTATGTACCAAAGAATCGCAATTGTAACCGGAGCTTCATCAGGCATAGGAAAAGCTTTTATAGAGCTTCTTGCACGTGATAACGGTGAATTCTTTAAAACCCCTTTTGATGAGATTTGGGCAATAGCAAGGCGCGAGGATGCTCTTAATGAACTGGCATCTTCTGTTGACGGCGTGAAGATAATTCCTGTCTCAGCAGATCTTTCTTCTGATGCCGGCATTAAGAAAGTGGAATCCAAGCTGGAAGAAGAAAAGCCAAAGGTAGGCCTTCTTATCAACTCAGCGGGCATGGGCATGAAGGGCCTCATGGCAGATAAGTCTGATAAGGCCTTATCCGATACTATCGCAATTAACTGCACGGCATTAAGCCTGATGATAAAGATCGCTGCGCCTTTCATGAAGCAGGAAGGTAGGGAGCGTTCAAAGATAATAAATATAGGCTCTTCGGCGGGTTTCCTGCCGCAGCCCGGATTTGCGTGCTATGCGGCGAGCAAGTCTTATGTAATATCTTTCTCGAGAGCCATGAGCTGCGAGTTAAAGCCCATGGGCATTGACGTTATGGTAGTCTGCCCGGGCCCTGTCGCCACGGATTTCCAGAGAAGGGCGACTGAAGGAAAGGAAACAAATTTTACAGATTGGCGTAAGAATTTTGTCGTAGATCCTGTTAAGCTCGCAAAAGCAACGCTCAAAGCGTCTGTCAGGGGCAGAAGGATGATCTCATATCCGTTCTCACAGAAACTTCTGCACTTTGCGTCAAAGGCAGTTCCCATCTCATGGATACTTGCTTTTGAGGGCAAAGCTGTAAAGGAATAATATTTTTAAGGAGTGATCTAATATGCAAAAGAAGGTAGAACCCACATTCGGAAGCATCTTCAAGGCAGTTGAAGCGAAGGCAAAAAAGGTCTCTTTTCTTCAGGACACAGCTACCCAGATTACCTTGAACGGCAATCTCGATAACCTGCCGTTATACGTAAAGATTGAAGACGGCATTGCTGAAGTTGCTCCTTATGAGTATATTAATGCGCCTTTTTATATCGATGCCGATGCGGAGACTTTCGCAGCAGTATTAAACGGCGAAAAGGATTTTGTCGTTGCCGTATCCCAGGGAAGCATAACGATGAACGGTGATGCCGCAAAAGCTCTGGTCTTCTGTGAGACATTTTTCGGCTAAACATTATTCATCAGTTGTTTAGGCTTTGGTGCTTTGCTCCTAACATTGTGCTAACAATTATCGGGTATCTTATATCTGTTAGATTTACATTTTTAGGAATTTGATATAATAAAAAGGTATGGCAATTACACTAAACGGCATTTTTAAGGATAAGATGGTCTTCCAGTGGGGCGCTGAGCTTCGTGTGTTTGGCTTTTCCGATAAGACCTGTGTAATAAGGGCTTCTCTTTTAAAAGACGGGGATGAAGTATCTACAGGCACTTGCGGAACTGAGCAGGACGGAAGTTTCCTTATCTGCCTGGATCCGGTTGATGAGCCGGGCGGTCCGTATGAGATCAGGGTCTTCGAGAATGATACTGAAGTAAAGAGACTTACGGACGTTTATGCGGGCGAGGTATGGCTCGCTGCAGGCGGCGGTAATATGGATTATCCGCTTACCAGATCCGAATTTGCCAAGTTTATTATCCCTAAGATCGGAAAGACTGAGATAAGGTTCTACAGGGTTCCCACTTTCGGTCATTTGAGCGAGAGACAGGCCAAGGCTGAGGCTGATACCGAATGGATCGACATCGACAGCTCCACTGCAGGCCAGATGAGTGCCGTAGCGTTCTATTTTGCAAGAGAACTTGAATCCAGACTTGATGCCAAGATCGGCGTCATCCAGTGCTGCTCCACAAGAGCAACCATAGACAACTGGCAGAGCGTTGAATCTTTGCTTTCCACCAAGGAAGGCAGACAGTATATCAAGGATTTTGACGACGCGGCTTCCGAGCTTACTCCGGAAGAATTCGACAAGGCCGATGCCGAGTTCGAAGAAAGATACGCTGAATACAATAAGGTGCTCAACGAGGCACTTAAAGAGAACCCATATCTCACATATCCCGAAGCAGATATCAAGTTCGGACCTGCACCGTGGCCGGCACCTGTCGGACACAAGTCTCCCAGACGTCCTGGCGCCGCTTTTGAGTGCATGATCCTGAGGATCGCGCCATACACACTGCGCGGTGTTATCTTCTATCAGGGTGAGGCGGATACTGACGGACACCAGTCTGAGTACGGACATGTTTTCGAGACCATGATCAAGGAATGGCGCGACGTGTTCTTCGATGACCAGCTGCCGTTTATCTTCTGCCAGCTTCCGATGTATATTTCCAAAGACCGTAAATACATGGGCTTTGACGACATGTCATGGCCGCTCCTCCGTGAGCAGCAGCAGATCGTGGCGATCGATATGCCTAACGTCTACATGGCGGTAACCGTTGACTGCGGTGAATTCAACAATCTGTTCCCGTCCGACAAGAAGACACCGGGTGACAGACTGGCGCTTCTGGCTGAGAAGTTCGTCTATGGCTTCGAAAAGGTCGACGCAGTATCACCGTTCATCATTGACGCGAGAAGAGGCGAGGGCGTAGAGATCACATTCGGCGGAGATTATCTCCTTCTCAACCTTACGACAGGCTTCGGTCCTGACGATTCAGGCTTCGAAGTGGCTGGCGACGACGGCAAGTTCTATCCGGCTGAAGCATCAGTAGACTTCGACGGCAAGACTATCCTTCTGTCATGTCCCCTGGTTGAGTTCCCGTCAAAGGTAAGATATGCATTCTTCTCCTACGGACCGACACCTTTGCATGCTCAGAACGGTCTGACTGCAACACCATTCCAGGTAAGAATTGATAAGGATCTAGGCGGCGCTTAATGAATATAGCTTTTTTTACACGACCCAAACAGGAAATCACATATCTTTATAACGACATAACAGTAGACCAGGCACTGGAGAAGATGCACAGCACCTCTTATGCCGCAGTACCTGTCATCGACAGGGAAGGCCACTATGTCGGAACAGTAAGCGAAGGCGACCTTCTGTGGTTCATCGTAAAAGGTGAGGGCGGAGAGCCCCACACATTGGCCATTGAGAGCTTAAAGCAGTTCAAGCTCTCTGACGTGAACCTCAACAAGTATAAGTACAGACCTGTGCTTATAACACAGTCTGTTGAGGAACTCATAACAAAGACCATGGATTCCAACTTCGTACCGATCACGGATGACCGTGGAATGTTCATAGGGATCGTTACGAGAAGGTCGATCATCAAACACTATTACGAGAAAAACATACTGCCGCAGGAATGATGCGGCAGTATTCATTTGCGTATATTTAACTGTGCTTAAGCCTTAGACCGTCTCAACAGAAGACTTGCCGCGCCTTATTTTGCGCTTAAGCCTTTTGGTCTCTTTTATCTCCTGCTTAACAGGTTCAAAATCCTCAAGCCCCAGAAGCTCAGAGAGCATCTCTGCTTCAGGCTTATAACGGTTGGACATGACAAGTTCGAGCTTTAAGTCTTCCGTGCGGATCTTCAGGAATCTCGCGCAGCTCTCAAGATATATCTTCTTGCCTTCCTGCTGTTCCCTGATCTCATTCCAGGAGATGATATAAGGTTTTCTTATAAGTCTCTTATAAACGAGATCAATCTTATCGCCTTCCTTTATGAGCCATACTCTCGAACGCTTTGCGAGGCGCGCATAGCCGTGGAAAGTGTAGACGGACATGGCAAGTTCCATGTTGGGATAGAGCTTTTTAAGTCTTCTCGGGACGTGCTTTTCGATCCTCGGTATCTCGTCATTTCTCTTGAAGATCTTCCGCAGGATCGTGAAAACATAGACGTCCTTATAGTACTGGGCATTCCTCTTAAGGATCCTGAACAGGAACAGTCCTGCGACCGCAAGGTGAATGCTTATGATGAAGCTTATTACAGGTGCGAAAACCTGGAGTACGAGAAGTCCCGCGTGGATCAGTGCCTTAATGATCTGCCAGATAAGGCTCGTTCCCTTCATAGGGAATGCGGCAACGATGACTTCCCAGTCGTCTATGCAGGAATAGATGCAGTTATAAAAGACCGTGATCGCGATGACGGTAACTCCTGCAAGAAGATAAGTTCCTAACGTGGGCGAGCCTGATGCCTGCCCGAAAATGCTGACCGAGTGTGCGATTGCGCCTCCCTTGATTCCCGGAGGATCAGCTTCCAGTGCATCGTTGGTTACAAAAGGAAGCAATGAGATAGCGACCGTGCAGATGTATCCGATGAGCTTATCCAGCTTATCGATGGTCTCTTCTGATACGAACTTGGATTCGGCAAATGAGTGAATGACAATGAGTGCAGCCGCTACAAGTGTAAGGAATACCGCTGCGTAGGGGTTAGCTATAGGGAGCTTACCCACTTCTCTTAAGATCGGAACGCCGTTTAGGAAATCAGCGATATTACAGAGCAATGCCGAATCAGGTGAATATACTGCGGCATTCTCGATCGCACCTAAGATAGCCAGGAAAGCCATTGTGGCAGACGGATTGATCGATGCCGTGACGGCAGTTGAGAAAGCACCGGCATAGAAAGCGAGGTCGGTCGCAAAACCAACCGTATCGACTTCGCCGGTCGTGACGAACCCGGCTGCCATACTTACTGTCGGGATCATGATGAGGCACATGAATGCAGCAAAGGCACCCACGACCCTCCTCATGTGAGTCTTCTTATCTTTCAGGCGCATGTTTGTCCCCTCCTTATTCCAAGCAAATAGCGGCCCAGAGTATCCGTTGTCTGCCGGATACTTACCCTATATTATACACCTTGACCATTTTGTCCTGTTTTCAGAGGGGAATATGCACAATTTAAGGCTTGGGGAGGTGTGCCGCATTGACACGAACTTCAACTATATCTACTATTTATCTAATATCCGTGAGGATTAATCAGGAGGGTGTTTATATGCGTAAGGTTGTTTCCAGTGTATTAGTTGTTTTCATGTGCCTGTTCATGTTCACCGGTTGTCACGATGACAGAACACTCGAGCAGAAGATCAGCAAGTCTGAGATAGACAGATTTGTTAATGAGCAGAAGCAGACACAGGATTACATTCAGAACTGTGATGATATGAGTCTTGAGATCAAGGGCAACGAGATCTACCTCACATTCAGAGTCAAGTATTCCCTGAACAATGAGCAGATGCAGGAGTTTAAGAGACTTGCTGAGATGTCCGCAGTAAGAAGCACTATCGAACCTACAAAGGACAGATTCGAGAAGTTCTACAAGACACGACCGGATAAGATATCGGTCAAGTATTACACAAAGGGCGGTCAGCTGATCTGTAATATCGAAGGCTGATACAAAGCTTAAAGAGGAATTAATAGAAAAGGGGTCGTCTTAACGGCCCCTTTGTTTATTTCTCACCAACATATCCCCAGCTGTTGGACTTATGGGGATTGCCTTCGACCACGTACCAGGAAGCCATACTGAACGTTGTTTTGCCCCTGTTATTGACGAGGACGTAGTCTCCTGACAGGAAGACTTTTTCCTTTCCGGTCTTGAGATTGGAATTGATAGGATTGCCCGTGTAAGGATTTACGGGGTTCTTGATTATGCCGTCTGTTGCAAGGACCGGAGTATCCGCATTGGTCATGAAATCCTCACAGACATTAAAGCCTGATGAACCAAAATCCTTTACCATCAGGAGAGGAAGGAATCCGCTCATCTCCTTGTTAATGCACATAACGTCATGGAAACCGACTGATGCTCCGTGATCGGAAACAAGGATGATACGCGTATTGTCCCAGACACCGTTTTCGCGCAGGTAATCGAACCATTCTCCAAGCTTTATGAAAGCAGCCATGTTTACGTGGTAATGAGTGACCTGATCGTTCGAATACATGTTGAGCGTTTTGTTGTTAAGCCTGTAGCCTAAATTAAGATTCCTGTCATATGCCGTGTTGTCGACCGTATAAGCGAGCTTGTAATCAGGCTTCTGCAAAAGGCACGGGGAATGCGTCGTCTCGTTTGTGAACAATACGAAGGATGCCTGTCCGTTATCGTTTATTTCCGTAATGTTCTTAAGGTTATCGAGTACTGCATAGTACTGGAGAAAATCAAGATCGTATCCGACACTCTGTGAGAGTCCGGTCTGCCTTTGGACAAGAGCGTTTGTCTCAGAAGTGCCGTCAACTCTTACTGCGGTATTGACGGATTCGTTATAGACTCCGCCGTTGTAGAGAGTCTCCTGAAGAATGACCGGTGCGGTCTTCATCAGTGAATAAAGGAAGAAGTTGCGGTTGCGTGATCTGATAACGCGTCCTGAAGCTTCCTCTGAGACATTGATGTCGTTTTCCACGATATTGAATTTGCCGCTTGTAAGGTAAGTGTGGAATTCCGGATGATCGTTGTAGATATTGAGGTTGGGATTCCAGTAATAGCCAGCAAGGGGCGGATCTATAATAGATACGTCATAGCCCTCATCGCCGAAGAGAACGGGCATGAGCTTTAATGCTTCGTTGTGCTTGTCTGAAAGCAGCGTATCAGATCTCTCGTTGATCCTCTCAGGAGTATATTCATAGCCTCCGTAAAGCGCCGGTGCTGCGAAAATCGTGTGGGTACCGTATGAGATCGTATTCGGATAATAGGTAAAGCCATCAAACTGTTTCTGAAGTGACTGCCTCTCGTTAAGAAGATATGGAACCAGGTCACCGACTGCACGGTCCAGCATGATAACTACGACATTCCTTCCCGTCTTGCTCAAAGGAATGGACGGCATATCGGAAGCGTGTGTTCGCGCAGCATATTCAGAGTAGAACTTGACGATCTTGGATGTGTTGTACGAACCGATTCCGATAACAGTAAGGATACCTACAAGAAGAACGGGAAGTGCGATCTTCTTAAACTTCGTGATGATGAAATACAAAGCTGCGCAGGCAGCAATAACTGCCAGAGCATTGATAAGGTAATCCTTAAGGCCGAATGCCGGAGCGGTCTTGTACTGCAGAGTGGAAGAGAGCGTGCCGAGCTTTGTGCCGAACAGCATGTAGTTGATAACTGAAGCGCCGCACATCATCCAGATAGCCTTGGTAAAGAAGGTGCGCATCTTATCGCTCATGAAGAAGTAGAAAATGCCTCCCCAGAGCACGAAGCTGCCGAATGACAGGAGCATCGCATTAACGATATAGAGCACAGGCGTTGAGGGGCTTAACACTTCGATAAATTCATCAGTTGAAGCATTGATGACAGAAGCCGGAATAAGTAATCCCGTGATCAAAGCCATAAGGACAGCGCCTGCAAAGAATGTGCCGTTCTTCTTCTCATATACCTTAGTCTGAGGCTTTTTCTTTATGAAGCTCAGTATCAGCGGGAGCTCAAGAAGGAGCGCTGCTATGCCCAAAAGTATCTTCTGTCTTAAGTCTAAGCCGCTCTTAAGGAAGATCACGGCAACAACACCTGCGCCTGCAACAGCAGACAGGATATATAAGATCTTCCTGGAGTTCTTGAGCTTGTTGAAGATATTCTTAACAAGTGAGAATACGTTGTTCAAGAGCCAGTAGAATACGAGTCCTGAAGGGGAGTGGTAGAGCAGGACGAGGAATACGACAGCAAGGCCGTAGACCTGGATCTTAGACTTTAAAGGGTGTCCCTTTGTATAGATGATTCCCGATACGATGTTGATAAGCGTCATCAGGATCGGGAGGACATTTACAGGGAAGCTTCCTATCGTGAAAGTCGCGTCTTCAACGCCGAGATCAGAGATAAATCCGAAGCTTGCGCCCTGCAGGCACTGCATTCTGGACAAGAGCCTGTAAGCTGCGATAAAGAACGGGATCTGCAGGAGCAAAGAGACAGAGCTCTTGAGCTGGTAGACCGGCTTGTAGTGATTGATGCGGTAATATTCCTGAAGCATCATGAAGCGCTCGTCGCCCTTAAATGTGCTCTTGATGCGCTTGATGCGGTAAGCCATCTTCGCCTGGATGTCACGCTCTTCAGCCTGCAGTTCATCAGCTCTCTTATAAAGCGGGAGAACCAGGAAATTGAAGGCGAGACTTAAGAATATGATCGATAATCCGGGGTTGCCGATGATACGGTTTGCGACCGTGAACACGACTTCGAAAAGGAGCTCTAACGGCGATAATATCAGCGTGTAAAGTGCAGATAAGAAAGTCATTTAGCCACCTCCACACGCTTGGATTTTTCCTTCTGTTTTTTCTTTGCCTTGGCATCAGCTTCGAAAGCGGCCTGCTTCTCAGCAACCTCTTTGTATTTTTTGATGATGAAGTCAGCAGATCTTTCTGCGCTCTCACCGATATTGACCCAGATGTCGGATCTTGCCTTTGCGCGGCCTTCAGTGAATGAAGGATCTTCGATGCATCTGTCGATCAGAGACTTGATATCCTTTGCATTCTCATCGTTTAATTCAAGACCCAGAGAGGGAAGGATAGCAAATGTCCACGGTGTCTCTTCGAACCAGTCCGCATCGTAAGGTGCGGGATCGAATTTCGTATCTGTATAGATAATGGGCTTGTCGAAGAGCATTGCAAATTCGAACATGACGCCGGAGAAGTCCGATATCAGGATGTCAGACTGTCTCAAGACTTCGAAATTATCGATATCCGTATTCCATGTGACTTTGGAATCATCGTATTTAGCCATCAGCCTGTCCAAAAGTTCCTTCTCTGTAACGAGTGACTGCGGGTGCGGCCTTACGATTATCTTGTAGCCTGTCGTGATGAGGTTGTCGATAAGCTTCTCACCGAATCTGGAAAGGATTCCGCTCTCACCCCATGAAGGTGCGAGAAGCACTGTTCTCTCGTGAGCGGGAACTTCACCTGCAGATTCTAAACGCTTTTTCATGACATCAAGATAGGGAACGCCGCAGAGCGCGTAATCACGCTCGGGAAGGCCTCTCATCTGCTCTAACTTTCTGATCTGGTCTATCTGGTATTCGCCTGACAGGATGAAAGCATCGTAGTGGTCTGTGCCGAACATTCTGTAGAGTGTGATGTCTTTTGCCGCGTGCATGATGTGGATATAGCAGTCGACATACTTCGAACGCTTCCACTGGAAAACATCAAGGCTCGGAGTAGTGGAGAATACCACTGAAGCATTAAGGAGATTGAGTCTTGAGAAAGCTTTGTTGCCTTCACCGATGAACTCTCCTGTTATGTATTTATAGTCTTTTTTGAAGATCGGATCGTCTTCAGAGCATGTGAGGTAGACTGTCTTCTGCTGCTTTTTCTCGAGCTCGTCCAGGATGGGCTCGAAGATATTAAAGTATCTTTTGGATTCCGCGAAAATAGCGACAGGGATCTTCTCGCTGTTGACTTTGGCATTCTTGCCGCGGCTTAAGGAGAACTTGATCTTCAGCATCAGGGCGCGGAGGGAGAATACCAGCACACCGAATATGCCGAACAGGACGGTAAAAAGCATTCCGCCTGTACCGGGATCTATATACAGGACCTTAATCAGTTCCATTGCGCAAGGCTTCCTCTTTTCGCAGTTTCTTCGATATGCGGATAACGCACCGCATTTCAGCAAGATATATTATTATAATTAGCATTGAACTTCAACTTTTGGATTATAAGGAAGCAGATTATGAAGAAGATCAAATGGATGAAAAGGACGGTTTCAATGGTGCTGGCTATGGCCTGCAGCACAAGTGTACTCTTATGTGCATGCGATAAAGCGCCTGAACAGACGACAGAAGACACGGCATGGACAATGCCCGAGATCCAGACCACTGAGACTGAACCTGCAGTATCAAAGAATCCGAAGGATATCTCACCATACAAGGCTATTACGCTTGACGGAGTCAGGGAGCACAGCGTCACTACAGAGGAATTCTGCTATATAGAAGGCGATAAGTATATTATCCTCCTCGACAGGGACATTACCATTCCGGGAGATTTTGCCGCTAATATCGAACAGATCCTTGATGAGATCGAATCACAGCTGGGAATATCCTCTATTCCTGACACATACCCCGATTGTGTAGTTAACAACAACTCAAGCTACTACGGAACAGGTTTTAATCCCTGGGACGGCTGGGAGATTGGAAAGAAGATAGCGATATTCATTGTAGCTGACCGCGAACCGAAGGGCTATATCTCCTGCGCAGATGCCTCAGAGGCGCTTTTCTGCGAATATGAACTCTTCTCAGATGAACTCTGGGATTCCATTCCTGAATTCAGGGATAACCCCTGGCGTAGAAATGATTACATCGATTATTCAAATTTCGCGCACGAACTGACACATACGGTCACCGGAAGAAACTGCAGCCTGTCCCACATAATGACCGAAGGCATCGCAGATTACATGGGTTATTCCGTCGTAAAAGCGCTTGCTGATAAGAATCCTGTTATGGCTGAAGTCCTCAAAAAGAAGAACTGGGATGAAGGCCCCATTCCTGAGACCGTGCATGCCGAAAATGCCGAAACCATTTTTGTGGCTGATTACAACACCTTGAGTATGGCTGAACGCGGTCCCGAATATTACTATGGGAAGCGCTTGTGGCAGTTCCTCTTTGAAGAATACGGCAGCGATGCATTCTCAAAAGTCTGTGCAAAGCTTCAGGCAGACCAGGTCACATACGACTATTATTCCGCATACGATGAAGCGGCAATGAAAAAGTATGCAGAGTACTTGAAAGAGCTGTTTGGTGATGATGTCTTTTCCAGGTTTGGAAACTGGTGTGTGAAGAATAATTACCTGCAGAGATAGAAGATGTAAATGATAAGAACCGGTCAGGAACAAGGCCGGTTCTTTTATTCTCTGATCATCTTCCAGATACCGGTAAGTCTCTCAAGATTCCACGCGGCATTGGCAGGACTTGTTGAAGGGAGCAAAATGCCTTCGCGGCGGACAGAAGGGAACAGATACTTCTGATATAACTGATATGCTTTTCCGCCGTTAAGATATATCGCCTTGATATCAGCTGTTTTAAGGATCTTCGATATGTCGTTGACCTTTACATTTCTTATGCTCGAATCAGATGAACCGGTGATCTCGCAAGAGCCTATAACATCCCAGAGCGCTATGTGATTACGGATCAGAAACGCTTTCTTCTCACTTGTCGTAAGCGGCAGTTCTTCGCCGAAAACACTAGAAGTCACCTTCCAGAACCTGTTCCGGGGATGCCCGTAAAAGAATCCTTCCTCTCTGGACTTAACGGAAGGAAAACTGCCCAGGATAAGCACCCTGGAATCTTTATCGTAAACAGGCTTTATAGGATGTGTGATCATGCGGAGCAGTTAATTCTTGCTCCCGCGGCTGCCTTTGCAGCGTGCGATCATCTCGTCCGCATCCCTGTAGCCTTTAACTTTCTCAAGTTCAACGAGAGCACTTTTGTAGGACTTGTTTTTAAAGAAATGTTTGCCCCTGCAGTAGATCTCAAACTGCTTAACTGTTGCAAGCCCGTCATTACAGAACTTTGCAAGTTCGGAAGACACCTCATCATTAAATTTGCTGCACTCCTCTGCAGCCTGCTTGAAAAGAAGCTTTGCCTCATCAGCGGAAGCCAGCGTTGTCCTGTTGTTTAAGATCAAATTGGCTTTGTTAAGCGCTTTGGTAATAGGAGCATACTTAACATAGCCCGGATACAGTTCGGTAATAGACTTGGTCTTACCGCAGTTCGCGCATTTGCATGTGCCGGCAAGATGATTGAAGACAAGCTCTCCGCCGCACATCTTGCAGTTTTCCGGGAGGCTCTCTGATACCGGAGCTTCAGGGATGACTTCCACTTTATTCTCCAGTAATTCATCTACGGAGATCTCATAAAACTCAGCGATCTTCTTGATCATCCTTTTATCCGGGTATTCACGGCCTGCTTCCCATCTATACACAACGAGATCAGGCACTCCCAAAGAAACAGCAACTATCTCCTGTGTGAGATTATATTTCTCTCTCAGGCGCTTCATATTCTCGGCAAGTATTGTATCCATGCGAAAATTCTCCTATCCCATTTATTCTCTTCATATGATAGCGGAAACAGACTGCTATTTAAACAGTTTGCTTATTTGATCTTTTCTGTGAGAATGCCGTTTCCTCTTTAACAAGCGAACGCTTCAGTTCATCGAATTCAGCGCGCAGCTTTTTTCTCAGTGCCGCGCAGTCATCAGCCCTTTTCTTTAGTCCTGCGAGCTTTGCATTAAACTCTTTATCCTCTTTATCCGAGAAAATAAGGGCTGCGTTTTCCTTGGCATATTTAATGGCGTTTTTAGCGCTTTTGATCTCCTGTTCACTGTGTGCCCAATTTATGTAACAGGTGACGGTTGCCTTAAGGTTTTCGAAGAATGCCTTTTTGTCTTCGCTCGAATGCTGTACGGCTTCGTCAGCTCTGTCTTTCAAGTGTTCTTCCATAAACGGAAGCATCTTGTCTTCCATATCGATGTCGGAGGTGTTCTGCCATCTGCCGGCGCAGAGAACCCTGCCGAGCAGAGCATCAGGATTATGAGGATCCACCATGAGCATATGTGAGAATCTCTGATCTGCTTCGGTATAATCAACAGCTTCCAGCGCCTTTTTAGCCTTCGAAAACGGATCGTTGAAGAACAGTGACGTGCCGTAAGCAACACCGCAGAACTTGCACTCATAAAGTTTCTTTTCCTTATCCAAATACAGCTGGCCACCGCACTTTGCGCAGTTGACTGTCTTGGTGACATCTACAAAAGGATCCGTTCCTGCATCGACCTTGGAAGCAGCCGGTGGCGTGTATCCGTCCACGGTAGGATCGAGATCTTTAAGTTCTTTGTATTTTTCGAAGTATTCCCGCTTGATCTTCTTTGCCTCATCAGACAATGATTCAGCCTCATCGTGGCTGCGGTTGATCTTTGACCCAACCATATTGGCATATCTCGTTTTCTTTCTTTCAAAATAGAAATAATGAATGGCGAAGATCGAAGCAATAATGAAAGCTATGATAAGAAACATAGGCAGAACCCAGTCAAAAGAATCCATTCCCGACAGGCGATAACAAAGATAAAGGGCAATAATAAATGCGCCCGGCGCAAACCACTGACGTGTTAACTCCAACAAGGTCTCTTTTGATTCTTCTCTGGCAAGTTCAACTTTGTAATCATTATCAGCTATCTTCTGGAATGATTTTCTTGCATTCTCGGTGCTCTCACTGTTTTCTTTGCAGAGTTGTTTATACTCTTTGGCCAGATCGATCAGCTCAGTCAGCTTATCAAAATATGCGGTGTTTTCTTCAGAGGCAGCCTTGGCTTTCCTCAGTGCATCTTTTGCAAATCCTAACTGGCAGTCTTTCAGCTTGTTTATATCCTTGAAGACTTCGGTGGAAACTATGTTGCCGTTTGCAAGTACCAGTCCCAGAAGAGCCTCGAAATCACGTGGATTCTTTACAAGCATAGCTTCGTATTTTTGTTTTGCGGTATCAAATCTAAGTCTTCTGAGAGCAGATTCTGCCTGCCCGATCAGATCATCTCTGTGGAGTTCTATCAGATTGAACTTATTGCCGCAGAAAGGACAATCAAACAATTCCTGTTCTTCATCAAAGTTCAGGACACCGGCGCACTTTGCGCATGAATAACTTCTGAGTTTAGCCATTGTTTATCACCCGTATTTAAATGCAGG